>DATBAK010000009.1 GCA_036271555.1 Acidimicrobiia bacterium | reverse complement strand
GGCGACGCGTGGCGACCGTAGAGAGGACGAGCGCACGATGGATCTCGACCGCACACCCGAGCAGGAGATGCTCGCCGAGCTCGTGCGCGGCGTCTGCGCGACCTACGCACCGGTCGACACCGTGCGCGCGCTCGAGGACGACCCCGTCGGCTACCCGGTCGAGCTGTGGAAGCAGCTCGGCGAGCTCGACCTCATCGGCCTGATGCTCCCGACCGAGTACGGCGGCTCCGGGATGAGCGTGCTCGAGGGCGCGGTCGTCTACGAGGAGCTCGGGCGCGCGCTCGCACCGCTCCCGCTGTTCGTGAGCGCCGCGATGAGCGCAGGCGTGCTCCTGCGCGCGGGCAGCGAGGAGCAGAAGCAGACCTGGCTGCCGCAGATCGCGTCCGGTGCGGCGATCGTCTCGACCGCGTGGCTCGAGCCCGGCGGCGCGTACGCGCCCGAGGGTGTGCAGCTGCGCGCGCGGGCCGACGGCGACGCGTTCGTCCTCGACGGCACGAAGTGGCACGTGCCGTTCGCGAGCTCCGCGCACCAGCTCCTGGTGCTCGCGCGCACCGACGACGGCGTCGACCTCTTTCTCGTCGACTCGAAGGCCGCCGGCATCACGCTCACGCAGCAGATGACGGTCGCCTCCGACACGCAGTACGCGGTCGACCTCGCGGGCGTGGGGGTGCCCGCCGCGAACCGCATCGGCGGCGCGGGCTCGGGCTGGACGACGTGGAACGACACGCTGCTCGAAGGCTGCATCCTGCTCGCCGCGCAGCTGATCGGCGGCGCCCGCTACGCGTTCGACATCACCGTGCAGTACGCGAAGGACCGCCACCAGTTCGACAAGCCGCTCGGCGCGTTCCAGGCGATCGCGCACTACCTCGCCGACGCGTCGGCCACGGTCGAAGGCGGCACGGTCCTCGTGTACGAGGCCGCGTGGTCGCTCGCGAACGGCCGCTCCATCCAACGGCTCGCGCCAATGGCGAAGCTGCACGCGGGCCGGACGTTCCGGGACGTCACCGCCATGGGCCAGCAGGTGTTCGGCGGTATCGGCTTCACGGTCGAGTCCGAGATCCAGCTCTACTTCCGTCGCGCGAAGCAGTGGCAGATCTCGTGGTGGGACGACCGCGTCCTCGAAGAGCTCATCGCATCCGACCGCCTCGACGCGCCGGTCTGAAACGCGAAACGACCCCGGGACCGAGGCCCCGGGGTCGAATCACGTGATGCGGAGATGACTTACCAGGACTGACCCGTCGCACCGACGGCGTTGGCGCCAGTGCAGGCCTTCGCCGAGTCGACGGTGATGTAGAACGTTCCGGAGCCACTGCCGGTTGCGACATCGGACATGCCGAAGCACTTGCCGGACTTCGAGAGCGCCGCGGCCGACCACGTCTGGTTGTCGGTCGAGACGTTCACGCTGATGTCCTTCGGACCGTCCGACGCCGCAGTCGCATCCGAGCCGTCGCCGTAGGTGAGGCTGGGCTCGATGGCATTCAACTGGGCGTAGGTCTGGGCCGTCGAGTAGTCGCTGCTGTCGGTGTACGCCGTCTTCGCGGCAGTCAGCGCGTTGCGCAGACTGGACTGGGCGGCGCGGTCTTCGGCTCGGTCTCGTGCACCGAGGAAGGTCGGGATGGCAATCGCGATCAGGATGGCAATGATGAGCACGACGACCATGAGCTCGATGAGCGTGAACCCGTCCTCCCGGTCACGACGGACCTTGAGGTTGTTCAACACTGAGTGGACCTCTTCTCTGCAATGGGGATTGTCAACTGCGAGCGATCCGCTGCGTCCCGCCTTCGTTGCCGGGCCGTTGTTCTGCGGTCGACTCGCTAGGGGGATATCGGTCGCGTTGCACGCACGACTTGAGGGGAATTCGTGCCGCAATTCCGGGCGCTTTTGGAACCCGCGTTTTGATGCCGTCCACGGGCCGAACGCAGTCGCCACGACGGCCGTGTCGCGGGTCCCGTCGAGCGCAGCGAGCGCGACGAAGAAGCTCAGACGATGGCGAGCGCGTTGACGCGGGAGAGGTCCCGCGCCGCGTTGGTCCAACCGTCGCCGCCCTTGCGGATCCAGACCGAACCGGAGCCGTCGGCGAGCGCGAGCGTCGTGTCGCTCGCGGCCAGGCCGCGGGTGTCGACGTTGCCGTCGAGCCACTCGGGCAGACCGTCACCGACGCGCTCGGGATGGCTCGTGCCCGCGGGATCGACGATGTCGCGCACGCGGTAGATCGCGCTACGGGTCGCGAAGGGACCGTCGGAGATGCTCACGAGCACGTCGTCGCCGGCGAACGCGACCGCGCGCGCGTACGTCGCGTGCAGACCGTCGTCGAGGACGGCCCACGTGCGACCACCGTCACGGCTCACGCAGAAGCCGACGGCCGCCGCGGCCACCACGATCTCGGCGCGCGTCGGATGCGCGCGCACCTCGTGCACGTCGGCGTCGACGTCGATCGTCGGCTCCCACGACGTGCCCTGATCGGTCGAGCGGATGATGCCGCCGACGTGCACGTTCGCGAGCAGCGCACCGTCGACGGTCTTCGTCATCGAGCGGACGTGAAGATCCCAACCGACGCGATGCCACTCGTCACGTCCGGCGACGGCGTCGAGGTCGGCGACCGGCGCGAGCGCGCCGTCGACGAACCGGTACACCTGCGGACCGACGGCGCCCGCGTACACGACGTCGTCGAGCGTCACGAGGCACGCGAGCTGTGCGTCGGCGGTCGCGAGCGGTGTCCATTCGCCGTCGGCGCCGTGTTGCCACACCTCGCGCTCGTCGACGATCGCGATCCACGTTCCGTCGGGGCCGGGCGTGAACGCCTCGACGCGGTGTCCGTCGAGCGCGCGGCGCACGTCGCCGGACGACGAGATGATCCGGTAGCCGTCGTCGGTCGCCACGAGCACCGCCATGCGTGCGACCTTAGGCCCGCGGCGCTACAACGCGGCGAGGGCCGTGATCGCCGCGGCGGCGGCGGCTTCGGTCGCGGCTTCCATGTCGTGCGCGAGCCGTTCGAGCGCCTGCTTGCGCTCGGGATACTGATCGAGGAAGCGCGCGACCGAATCGGCCTCCGACGTGCCGTCGGGCGTCATCATCGTAAGGAGCGCCTCGTCGATGAGCCCTTCGCCCGCGAAGTCGCTGATGCTCCGGTACACCGACCAGGTGACGCCCGCGTCCTCACACACTTCGCCGATCGCGGCGGTCTCCATGTCGACCGCGATCACGCCCGCCGCGCCCATCTTCGCGAGCGTCGCCGGATCGGTGACGAGGTCGTCGCCACACGACAGCGCGCCCTTCGCAAGCGTGCCGCCGAGCACGCTCGGACGCACTTCGCGACCGGTGGCGCGCCGCACGACGACCTCGGGCGCGATGAGCCCACCGATCTTCAGCACGTTCGGGTCGACGCCGCCCGCGATCCCGACGACCATCATGTGGTCGACGCGGTGTTCCAGCATGCGCTGCGCGGCGCGCGTGGCGTTGTCCATACCGATGAGCGTGAGCATCGCGACGACTTCGACGCCGTCGGGCGAGAGTCCGCGATACAGACCGTCACCACCGGTGAGTCCGAGCCCGCGCACGACCGGCTTCAGCTCGGGCTGCATCGGCGCCAGCATCCCGACGCGCGTCACGACGACACCGCGTCGTAACAGGCGTCGACGAGCACCTTGCTGCGCGCGTCCCCCGCGAGCCCGATGTCCATGCGATTCATCACGTAGCCGAAGCCGAACTCGGCATCGGGGTCGGCCCAACCGACCGAACCGCCCGCGCCGAAGTGCCCGAACGAGCTCGCTCCGCCCAGCTGCACCAGCGTCGACGGCACGATGAACCCGAGCCCGAACTGCAGGTCGAGGTTCATGAGCACGGTGTTCGGACCCTCGGTCTCCTGCTTCGACGCGAGCTTCACCTGCTCGGGCGTGAGGACGCGGATGCCGTCGACCTCACCGACGCACGCCGCGTACATGCGCGCGATGGACCGCGCGTCGGAGATGCCCGCTGCGGCCGGCACCTCGGCCGCATGCACGTCACGCCGGTTCCAGACGTTGCCCGCGAACGCGCCGCCGCCCGACAATGCCTTCCCCATCACCGAGTCGGGGCCGATCATCGCGTCGATCGCCGCGCGCGCCTCTTCGTCGACATCGGCCGACTCGATCCCGTCGAGCAGACCACCGACGAGCATCGCGACGCGCGGCTCCTCCGACTCGGGGAGTCCGATCCAGAAGTCGAGACCGAGCGGCTGGGCGATCTCCTCGCGGAAGTAGGTACCGACGCTCCGACCGGTGATGCGGCGGATCACCTCGCCGACGAGGTAGCCGTAGGTGATCGCGTGGTAGCCGTGCTGCGTGCCCGGCTCCCACAGCGGCTTCTGATGCTCGAGCGCGTGGATCATCGGCTCCCACGTGAGCGCCTGCTCGAGCGTGAGCTGCTCGTCGACCCACGGGAGTCCGGCGCGGTGCGAGAGCAGGTAACGGACGGGGATGTCTTGTTTGCCGGCGTCTCCGAACTCCGGCCAGTAGTGCGCAACCGGCGCGTCGACGTCGAGCCTGCCTTCTTGCGCGAGGCGGTGCGCACAGATCGCGGTCGCGCCCTTCGTCGTGGAGAAGACGCCGATGATCGTGTCCTCGCCCCACGGGCGCTCGGTCCTCTGGTCGGCGATGCCACCCCAGAGATCGACGACCTGCTCGCCGCGGTGGTACGCCGCGAACGCGGCACCCACCTCGAGGCCGTCGGCGAAGTTCTGCTCGAAGGCCGCGCGCACGTTCTCGAAGCCCGGTGCGGTCCATCCATCGATGTTCATGCGCTCGCTCCTCCGTCCGCTCCCCTTCGGCTCGCGGACTTGTTCGCTCGCTGGCGAGCCTCGACGCTCGCTCCGCTCGCGGCTTCGGCCGCGTGATGAAACCCCGTGCTCATTCGCGATCCCCCGTGTCGTCGCCGCTCCAGCGTGGCGCACGCCGCTCCGCGAACGCCAGCGGACCCTCGACCTGATCCGGATGCCCCCACATCGACACGAGCTCCTGCGCGCCGGCGCGGCACGCGTCGGTGAGACCGAGCTCGAGCGCGCCCCACAGCGCGCGCTTCGTCGCCCGCATCGCCGCGGGTGAGTTCTGCGCGATCGTCTCGCCGAGCTTCTGCGCCGCTTCGCGCAGCTGGTCGGGCGGGTCGACGACCTGGCTGATCATCCCGAGCTCGTACGCGCGCGCCGCCGACATCCGCTCGTAGCGCCCGACGAACGCCATCCGCATCACCGCTTCGACGGGCATCTTCCGGAGCAGTCCGATCGCCTCGATCGCGACCACCTGGCCGACCGACACGTGCGGGTCGAAGAACTGCGCGTCGGAGGCCGCGATCACGATGTCGGCGTCGGCGACCCAGTGGAATCCACCGCCCGCGCAGATGCCGTTCACCGCGGTGATCACCGGCTTCCACACCTCCTGATGCCACGCGGTGAAGTGGAGGTCCCATTCCTCGACCGACTGGCGGTAACGCTGCATGCCCATCCCGTCGGTCGCGATCTCGGACACGTCGACGCCGGTCTGGAACGCGCGGCCGTTGCCCGTATGCACGATGACGCGCACTTCGGGGTCCGCGTCGAGCTCCTTCCACGCCACCGCGAACTCGTCGCGCATGTGTGCCGACATCGCGTTGAGCTGATCGGGCCGGTTGTTGATCAACCAGCCGACCGGCCCCTGTCGCTCGACGATCAGACAATCGAACTGCGAGTACGTCACGCGCGCGCCTTCCGGTCGGTCGGTTCGAGGGGCAGCCACCGCGCCTCGCGTCGCTCGACGAACGCGCGCGGCCCTTCCTCCTGGTCGGGATGACCCCACATCGCGATGAGCTCGCCCGCGCCCGCGCGGCACGCGTCGGTGAGACCACGCTCGAGCGCACCCCACAACGCGCGCTTCGTCGCCCGCATCGCGGCCGGAGAGTTCTTCGCGATCGTCTCCGCGAGCGTCTGCGCTTCGTCCCGCAATCGTTCCGGCGGATCGACGACCTGACTCAGCACGCCGAGCTCGTACGCACGCGCCGCGGTGATGCGCTCGTACCGACCCGTGAGCGCCATGCGCAGGATGGCTTCCATCGGCGACTTCCGAACCAGCGCGATCGCCTCGTACGCGGTGACCTGGCCGATCGAGACGTGCGGGTCCAGAAAGGTCGCATTCGACGCCGCGATCACGATGTCGGCGTCGGCGACGAAGTGGAGGCCGCCGCCCGCGCACACGCCGTTGACCGCCGCGATCACGGGCTTCTCGACACCGTTGTGCCATGCGGTGAGCTTCAACTCTGCGCGCTTCGTACGTCGCGACTGCTCGCGCAACGCGTCCGGATCGCGACTCAGCTGACGCACGTCGAGCCCGGTCTGGAACGCGTCGCCGTTCCCCGTGTTGACGATCACGCGCACCGTAGGATCGTCGTCGAGCTCGATCCACGCGCGTTCGAGCTCCGCGAACATGCGCGCGTTCATCGCGTTGCCGACGTCGGGCCGGTTGAACTCGATCCACCCGACGGCGCCTTCTCGACGGACGACGAGCGCTTCGTACTCGGTCACGCTCTCGGTCACGCGCGCGCCGCGCTCATGGTCGCATCCGCTTCGTCTTCACGTTGCATCCCTTCGGTCCGCCTCGGCGGCGGCTCCGGCCAGCTCGCGCCGCAGCACCTTGCCGACCTCGCTGCGCGGCAACGCGTCGATGCGATGAAACGCGACCGGAACCTTGTAGGGAGCGAGGTGCGCGCGGCACACCGCGCGCAGGTCGTCGTCGGCCACGGTCGCGCCGTCGACCTCGACGACGAACGCGACCGGCACCTCGCCGAGCCGCGCATCGCTCGCGCCCACCACCGCAACCTCCGCGACGCCGGGCACGAGCCGCAGCACTTCTTCGACCTGGTCCGGATACACCTTGTTGCCGCCCCGATTGATGAGGTCGCTCACGCGCCCTTCGATCCACACGAATCCGTCGCCGTCGACGCGGCCGAGGTCGCCCGTGTCGAGGTAGCCCTCGGCGTCGAGCCGCGCCGCGAGGTCGGCGCCGGCCGCGTTCGTCGCGTCGCCGCGCGCCATTGACGGCGCGCGCACGAAGAGCCGCCCGATCACGTCGGGGTCGTCGGCCGGCGAACCGTCGTCGGTCACGATCTTCACGTCGACACCGGGATGCGGACGGCCGAGGGCGCCGAGCTTCTCCGGGTGCTCCCGCGCGTCACGCGCGCTCCACCCGATCACCTCGCCGATCTCGGCCTGGCCGTAGCCGTTCAACACGACGACGCCGAACTTGTCGATGAAGCGGCGTGCCTGCAGCGGCGATAGCGGCGCGGTGATGCTACGCACGAACCGCAGCGGCGCGAGCGCGGTGACGCCGGGGTCGTCGGCGAGCATCGTGATCGCCGCCGGCGGCAGGACCGTCGACTGGATGCCGTGACGCGCGACCAGCGTCGCGAAACCGGTCGTCGTGAACCGGTCCATGACGACGATCGCGGCGCCGACCCGCAGACCGAACAGCACGTTGTAGATGCCGGCATTGAGCGCGAGCGACACGGGGATGAGGTTCGGCGTGGGCCGCGCGTTGTCGTCGCGTCGATCGCCGCGGATCGATCCGACGACGCGATCGAGCAACTCGACGTACGACGCGTGGGAGTGCAGGATCGGCTTCGGCGCGCCCGTCGTGCCGGACGTCCACGTGACGAACGCGGTTCCGGGCTCGTACGTGCGACTTCCAGGGAGCATCGCGATGCCGTCGACCGCGACGCGCGCGACCGCACCCGTCGTGTCGAGGATGTGCAGGACCTCCGGCTCCGGCGCACGCGGGTTGACGGGTACGAAGATCGCGCCCGCGACCCAAACCGCGAACATCGTCGCGATGGCGCGCGGCCCGTCGGGGAGCTGCACCGCGACCGCCTGACCCGATTTCACGCCCGCCGCGATCAGCGCGTCCGCGATCGCGTGCACTTCGTGCCGCGCCTCGCCCGCAGTCACCGTCTCGGACGGCGAGAGCAGCAGCGGCTCCGCGTCCGCGAAGGGATGGTCGAGCAGCAACGAGGCCAGCGCCGCAGGGCTCACGATCGCGGCACGGCTTCCCACGGCGTGTCGACGAACGGATCGGGCTCGCGCGGCAGGCCGAGCACCTTCTCGCCGAGAATGTTGCGGTTCACCTCGCTGGTGCCGCCCTCGATCGTGTTGGCGCGGCTGCGGAGCATGCCCTTCACCTCGAAGGGCAGGTCGTCGGCCCAGGCATCGGGTGTCGACGGGTCGGGTGTCGACGGGTCGGCGGTCGACGGATCCCACGCCATCGCGTGCGCGCCGAGGAGATCGGTCGCGAGCATCTGGATGCGCTGGTTCAGCGCGCCCTGGTGCACCTTGCCGATCGACGCCGCGGGCCCGGTAGTCGCGCCCGCGCGCACCGCGGCGCGCACGCGCTGGTTCGTCCACCCGCGCACGCGCTCCTCGGCGAACAGTGCCGCGAGCCGGTCGCGCGCGATCGGGTCGTTCGTGCGACCGAGCTCCTTCGCGCGGGCGATGACGCGCTCGATCCCCGAACCGCCGATGCGGTCGACACCGCCGGACCCCGACCCCGACACCATCTGCCGCTCGCCCGCGAGCGTCGACGCCGCGACCCGCCAGCCTTCACCGACGGCGCCGACGCGCTGGAAGTCGGGGACGCGCACGCCGTCGAGGAACACCTCGTTGAAGTCGATCTCGCCACCGATGTGGCGCAGCGGTCGCACGTCGACGCCGGGCGCGTGCAGGTCGACGAGGAAGTACGTGAGGCCGCGCCGCTTCACGACACCGGGATCACTGCGCGCGAGGCAGATCGCGAAGTCCGAGACGTGCGCCCACGTCGTCCAGACCTTCTGCCCGTTCAAGACCCACTCGTCGCCGTCGCGCTCGGCGCGCGTCGCGAGCGATGCGAGGTCGGATCCCGCGCCCGGCTCGCTGAGCAGCTGGCACCACTTCTCCTCGTTGCGCACCAGCGGGGGCAGGAACCGCAGCCGCTGCTCCTCGGTACCGTGCGCGAACAGCGCGGGCCCGGCGCTGTTGAGGCCGAGCGGGTTGAGCCGTCCGAGGTTGAACGGCGCGAGCACCGACTCCGCGACCTGCGCCTGCGCGAGCTCGAGGTTGAGCCCGCCGTACGCGACCGGCCATGTCGCGACCGCAAGCCCGCTCGCCGCGAACTGCGGATACCAGGCCTCGTATTCGGCGCGGCCGCGCACCCTGCGGATCGCGTCGCGGCCACCCTGCTCGGCCGCCGCGCGCCACGACTCGGGCACGTGCTCGCGAACCCACTCGCTCACCGATGCTCGGATCGCATCGGCGCTCGACGACCGGTCCAACGGCAGGCGGGCCGGCTCGATCACAGGCGAATTATGGTACGCGGATGGCGGGCATCACCGACGAGGGCGTGGCCCGTTTGCGGGCCCGTATCGGGGTGGCGCAGCCCCACCCGCAGCCGCCGCACTATCGGTTCCCGAACGAGGACGCGTTCCGGCACGTCGCACAGGCGTACGGCGACGACAACCCGCTCTGGTGCGATCCTGCGTACGCGGCCACGAGCCGCTGGGGTGGTCCGATCGCGTCACCGAACCTGGCCGGGGGCGACACGCTCATCGGCGACAACGAGGTCGAGGACCTCGACGAGGACACGAAGGCGATCCTGAAGGGCGATCCCCTCGGCGGCGCGCACGCCTTCTACTCGGGCAGCTTCCGCGAGTGGTGGGAACCGTTGCGGCCCGGGATGCGCGTCACCCGTCGCAACGCGTTGGTCGGCGTGCACGACAAGCACAGCGAGTTTGCCGAGCGCGCGGTGCACGAGTGGACGGCCGAGGTCTTCGCGACGCACGACCCGCACGCGGTGTTGTGCGCGCAGTACCGGCTGATGATCCGCACCGAGCGCACGAAGGCCGCGGCGCGCGGCAAGTACGACGAGACGGTGATCGCGCCGTACACCGACGACGAGCTCGCGGCGATCGACGCGCAGTACGCGAGCGAGCCCGCGCGTCGACGCGGCGCGCAACCGCGCTTCTGGGAAGACGTCGAAGAAGGCGACGAGGTCGGCCCGATCGTCAAGGGTCCGCTGCGCGTCACCGACATGGTGTGCTGGCATTCGGGCATGGGCATGGGGCTCTACGGCGTGAAGGCGCTGCGGCTCGGCTACCAGCAGCGGCAGAAGGTGCCGCGCTTCTTCCGGCCCGACGACCTCAACGTTCCCGACGTGCAACAGCGCGTGCACTGGGACGCGGAGTGGGCGCGCCGCGCCGGCAACCCCGCGATCTATGACTACGGCCGCATGCGCGAGACCTGGCTCGTGCACCTGTGCACCGACTGGATGGGCGACGACGCCTGGCTCTGGACGCTCGACTGCCAGTTCCGGCGCTTCAACTACGTCGGCGACACGCACTGGCTGCGTGGGCGCGTCGTGCGGAAGTACCTCGCCGACGGCGACCGGCCCGCGGTCGACCTCGAGATCTCGGGCACGAACCAGCGCGGCGAGGTCACGACGCCCGGGCACGCGACGATCCTCCTGCCGAGTCGCGAACGGGGGCCCGTGCAGCTGCCCGAACCGCCCGGCGGCGCGCGCACCGCGCAAGAAGCGCTCGACGCGCTCGTTGCGCGCTTCGCGGCCACGGAGGAAGCGTCGTGAGCCACTACGAATCGGTCGACGGGTTGGTCGTCACCCTCGACGAGTCGGTGCTGCGGCTGCGGATCGATCGAGCCGAGCGGCACAACGCGCTGACCGACGACACGGTCGCCGCGATGATCACGGCGATCGATCGCGCCGGCGAAGACGAAGCCGTGCGCGTGATCGCGTTGTCGGGCACCGGTGCCGACTTCTGCTCCGGGTTCGATTTGGGGACGCGCGGGCGACCCGCGGTGAAGCCGCGCGCCGGTGCGACGCAACGCAATCTCCGCAATGGTGTGAACCGGTTGATCTCGACCGTGCTCGAGACGCAGACGCCGATCGTCGCGGCCGCGACCGGTCACGTCATCGGGCTCGGCTTCGCGCTGGTGCTCGCTTCGGACTTCGCGGTCGTCGCTTCGGACGCGCGTTTGCGGACGCCGTTCACGACGATGGGCTTCACGCCCGACTCGGGAACGTCGTGGCTGCTGCCCCGCATCGCCGGCGTCGCGCGCGCGAAGGAGCTGCTGCTGCTCGGTCGCGAGATCAGCGGCGCGCAGGCCGCCGAGTGGGGGCTCGTTCACCGCGCGGTTCCCGCGGCGGACGTGACGGCCGCCGCGAACGAGCTCGTCGCCGAGCTGGCACGGAGCGCGACGGTCGCGGTCGGGCTCGCGAAGCTGCTCGTGCAGCGGGGCCTGACCCTCGATCTCGAACGTCAGCTCGCCGACGAGGCCCTCGCGATCGAGCTGTCGAGCCGTTCCGAAGACTTCGCCGAGTACTGGCGCTCGAAGCGCGAGCAGCGCGCTCCCGACTTCACCGGCCGCTGACGCGCGGCGTCGATGCGAGCGCCACGCGGGCGGGGCTAGAGGTCGTCGACGTAGGCGTCGGTGCCGGGAACGGTCGCGAGGAACGGCCCTGCGAAGCCGACGTCGGCGCGCGCGTGCACAGCCGGCGCGATCGCGCGCGCCCACACCTCCTGCGGGTCGTCGGTCACGAACGCGAGCAGCAGCGTGTGGTCACCGACGTCGTCGAGCACCGAGACGAGCAACCGCGAGCGCCGCAACGCGACGATCGTCGGGATCTCGGCGTCGAGCCGCGCAAGAGCCCAGTCGCGCGCATCGTCGTCGCCCGTCAGCGCGATCGCGATCATTCCCCGATGCGGCGCAGTCAGCGCGAGCGAAGGCGGTGAGACCGCGGGCCGCTCGACGCTCCACAGGAAGTCGTAGACCGCGGTGTGCAGATGGTCGCGGCCCGGGAACATGCGATTCGCCGCGACGAGCGCGTCCATCTGCCCCGGAACCCACGCGTCCCACGCCGCCTGCGCGCCCGGCTCGATCCACGCGACCGCGAGGTACGACCCGACACGGGAATCGCCGAACAGATCGGCCGCGACGCGCACGACCTTGCACGCGCGCGTGGCGGCGTAGCGCGCCCCCGCGTACGCCCCCGGACCCGCCAGCACCGCAGAGGGAAAGTGATCGCGCTCGTACCACTGGTTGAACGCGCGCGCCGCGCCCTCGTGCGGCTCGATGTACGAGACGATCGCGGTGCCGATCCCGGCGGCCGTGGCGCTCGCCGTGGCGCTCGCCGGGGCCCTCGCGGTGTCGCCCGTGGCCCCGGTCACGTGCGCCTCACCCTCGATACTCTAGGCGCCGCCATGGCGACCACTCCCGACCACCTCCTCACGATTCCGGGCGTGCTCGCACGCGCCGCGAGCCTCTACGCGACCGGCGACGCGCTGGTCGACGAACGCGATCGACTCACGTACGCGGGGCTCGCGGCCGACGTCGAGATCGCCGCCCGCGCGATCGTCGCATCGGGTGTGCAGCCCGGCGAACGCGTCGCGATCTGGGCGCCGAACACGACGGAATGGGTCGTCGCCGCGCTCGCGGTCTACCGCGCGGGCGGGGTGATCGTGCCGCTCAACACGCGCTTCAAGGGCGCGGAGGCCGCGTACATCCTCGAGCGCGCCGACGTGCGCCTGCTGTTCACGGTCACCGACTTCCTCGCGACCAACTACGTCGAGCTGCTGCGCGCCGCGGACCCGGTCGCGTCGCTGCGCGAGATCGTGGTGCTGCGCGGCTCCACCGCGCCCGACACGGTCGCGTGGTCCGAGTTTCTCGCGCGCGCCGATCGCGTGATCCCCGAAGCGGTCGAGGCGCGACGCGACGCGCTCACCGCCGACACGATGTCCGACATCCTCTTCACGTCGGGCACGACCGGCAAGCCCAAGGGCGCGATGCTCACGCACGGAGCGAGCGTGCGGGCGTACACCGCGTGGTCCGACGTCGTGGGACTCCGCGAAGGTGACCGCTACCTCGTGGTCAACCCGTTCTTCCACGCCTTCGGGCTCAAGGCGGGAATCCTCGCGAGCGTGCTCAAGGGCGCGGCGATCATCCCGCACGCGGTCTTCGACGTCGACGAGGTCATGCGGCGCGCCGCCGAGGAGCAGGTGTCGATGCTCCCGGGTCCGCCGACCATCTACCAGTCGATCCTCGACCATCCGCGTCTCGGCGAGTTCGACATGACGTCACTGCGACTCGCGGTGACGGGCGCGGCCGCGGTGCCGGTCGAGCTGATCCGCCGCATGCGCTCGGAGCTCGGATTCGAGACGATCGTCACCGGCTACGGCCTCACCGAGGCAACCGGCATCGCGACGATGTGCCGGCACGACGACGATCCCGAGACCATCTCGCGCACCGCCGGCCGCGCGATTCCCGGCACCGAGGTGCGCGCGGTCGACGACGACAATCAGCCGGTGCCTGCGGGCGAGCCGGGTGAGGTGGTCGTTCGGGGCTACAACGTGATGAAGGGCTTCATCCACGACGAAGAAGCCACGAAAGAGGCGATCGACGCCGACGGTTGGCTGCACACCGGCGACATCGGCGTGCTCGACGAGCGCGGCAACCTGCGCATCACCGATCGGCTCAAGGACATGTTCGTGGTCGGTGGTTTCAACGCCTATCCGGCCGAGATCGAGCAGATGATCATGCGGCATCCGAAGGTGTCGGAGGCGGCGGCGGTCGGCATCCCGGACGAGCGGCTGGGTGAGGTGTGTCGCGTCTACATCATTGCCCGGCACGGCGTCGAGCTGACCGAGACCGAGATCATCGAGTACTGCCGGGAGCGGCTGGCCAACTTCAAGGTCCCCCGCGAGGTGCTGATCGTGCCCGAGCTGCCCCGCAACGCCTCGGGCAAGGTGCTGCGCTACGTACTGCGGGCGCAGGCAGCCGGGCAACCCACCCACGCGTGATCGTCGTGCTCCGACCAGACATGGAGGTGGCCAAGTGCCAGAAGCAGTGATAGTGGCAACGAGCAGATCGCCGATCGGACGGGCCGGGAAGGGATCGCTGGCCGGTCTGCGCGGTGACGACATGGCCCAGCAGATGGTGCGGGCCGC
>DATBAK010000008.1 GCA_036271555.1 Acidimicrobiia bacterium | reverse complement strand
TTCGAGCCGTGCACGTTGACACACGGGCAGGCCGCGCGCGTCGTCGACGAGTTGGGTGTGATCCACCGGTTGACGGAAGGCTTGTTGGCACGCGCGGCGAAGCGCCTGGCCGAGACGTCCGGAACGGGTCGCGGCAGTGAGCGGGATGCGGCGCGGTGTTACGCGCGTGCGGTGGGCATCGATGCGAGCGAAGCGAAGCGCGCCATCGTGACCGCCCGTCGGTTGGAGGATCTGCCGGAAACCGCCGCCGCGGTGCGGGAGGGCCGCCTGTCGGCGCGTCAGGCGCAGCTCGTGGCCGAAGCCGCGGTCCACGATCCGTCGGCCGAGCGAGATCTCTTGGACGCGGCAGCCGAAGGCATGGTGCCGCTGAAGGACGCGTGCATCGCGGCGCGGGCGCGTGTCGAGGACCCGGCCGAACGGGCGGCTCGCCAGCACGCGGCACGCGGGCTACGGATGTGGAGCGCGGCCGATGGAATGGTCGAGGGCCATTTCCGGCTGACACCGGAGGTCGGCGGGCAGGTGAAGGCTGCGATCGACGCCGGGGTACAGCGCATCTTCCGCGCTCATCGCACGCGCGGTCCGCACGAGCGTCACGAGGCCTACGCAGCCGACGCGCTCGCCGTGTTGTTGCTCGGCGCGCCATCCGAACGCACGAGCACTGCGATCACAACGCACGTGGTGATCGACCACGCCGCCCTCGTACGCGGCAATGCGTTGCCGGGCGAGCGCTGCGAGATCCCGGGCGTCGGGCCGGTCAACGTCGAATGGGTCCGCAGCCTCCTCGGCGAGGCGTTCCTCACGGCAATCGTGAAGAACGGCCGCGACATCACCACCGTCGCGCACCTCGGCCGCCACATCCCCGCGCACCTCCGCACTGCGATGATCGTCGGCGGCCGCGAGTGTTCGGCCGAGGGTTGCCACAACCGCGGCTACCTCGAGCTCGATCACGAGCGCGACTTCGCGAAGGGCGGGCCGGCGGCCTGGTGGAACCTCGATTGGTATTGCTCCGTCGACCACGATCGCAAGACGCGGGGCTGGAACCTCGGACCGCGAGATCCCGAGACCGGCAAACGCACGCTCACCCCACCGGCACGCGCCGGACCACAGGCCGCGTAGCACGCGGGTCTGGCGTCAGCCGCTCGCCTTGTCCAACCGCTGGAGGAGCCGGTGCGCCGCGAGCTCGACTTCTTTGTGACGCCACTCGGTCGCGCGGTAGCGGCACGCGATCAGACCTGAACGGTGCACGCGCTTCAGGTCTCCGTAGACGAACGCGTACCGCGCCTTCGTCTCGTCGTTCGCACCGTCGGTGAGCCCGAGGTGCCAGGCCGCGTACTCCGTCCACGAGTGCGAGTCGAGGAACTCGTTCTGCTCGTCGGCGCTCGGCTGCACCGCACCCCAGTCGCTGTCGAGAACCCATTTGCGAGCGTCGATGAGCGTGCGCGCGTGGGCGACCGCCTTCGGGTTCACCGAGTACGAGGCCATGGGCCAATTCTGGCGGACCCGAACCGCTCGGGATCACCAGCGTCGGCTCGTGTCACACTCGCGTCGTGCCCGAGCTGCCGGAGGTGGAGACGATCCGGCGGCAGCTTGCACCGCGTATCGCCGGACGCACGATCGTCGCGGCGGAGGCGCACCCGTCACCGAAGTTCGCGCGCGCCGTCGACGCGACGACGCACCGCTTCGAAGCCGTCGACCGGCGCGGCAAGTACCTGATCGCGCGGCTGGATCGCGGTCGCGAGCTCGTCGTACACCTCGGCATGACGGGGAGCCTGCGCATCGCCGATCCCGACGCGAGTGTCGACCCGTACGTGCGCGCGCAGTGGACGCTCGACGACGGCAGCGTGCTCGAGTTCCGCGACATCCGACGCTTCGGTCGCATCGCGGTGCTGCCCGCCGGCGAGTACGGCGCGCTGCCGACGCTCCACGCGCTCGGGCCCGAGCCGCTTTCCGACGAGTTCGACGCGCGCGCGTTCCACACGGCGCTGCGAGCCAGCAACCGCGCGGTGAAGACGCAGTTGATGAGCCAGCGACCGGTCGCGGGCGTCGGCAACATCTACGCCGACGAGGCGTTGTGGCGCGCGCGGGTGCACCCCGCGACGCGGCGCACGACCCGACCCCAGTCGGATCGCATTCACACCGCGGTACGAGACGTGCTGACCGAGGCGATCGCGCGGAGTGGCACGACGCTGCGCGACTACCGCACGTTCGACGGTGACACCGGAACCAACCAACACCACCTCGAGTGCTACGGCCGCTCGGGACACCCCTGCCTGCGCTGCGGCACGCCGCTGCGCCGCACCGTCATCGACCAGCGCAGCGCGACCTGGTGCCCGACCTGCCAGCGCCGCCGATGAGCGAGTCGCCGTGGATCGACCGAGCTCGCCTCCGGGGCGCGGCCTACGGCACGACCGGGCCGCTCGCGGCGCGCGCCGCGCTGTACCAGCACCAGGGCGAGCGAATCGACTTCGCAGGCTGGGTGCTCGATCTGGTCGAGCAGGAACACCCGCTCGGACAACGGAGTCGGGTGCTCGATGTCGGCTGCGGGCCGGGCGCGTATCTCGTGAAGCTGCGCGAACGGCACCCCGGGATCACGACGATCGGCTTCGATCTCTCCGCCGGAATGACGCGCGCGGCGCGCGACTCGGGCAGCGCGACCGCGGTCGCCGACGCGATGCAGGTGCCCGCGTGCACGCAGGCGTTCGACGTCGTGCTCTGCTCCCACATGCTCTACCACGTGCCCGACATCGGGCTCGCGGCGCGCGAGCTCGCGCGCGTGGTCGCGCCCGACGGTCTCGTCGCGATCGTCACGAACGGCGCGCGCCATCTTCGCGAGCTGGACGCGCTGACCTCGGACGCGTTCCGCTCGGTCACCGGTGCCGACTGGGACGCGCCCGCCCGCAGCGCGGCGCGCTTCCTGCTCGACGACGCGCCCCGACTCGTCGCGCCCGCGCTGACGGTCGTGCGTTCGGAACGCAGGAGCAACACGATCACCGTGCCCGACGCCGCGCCACTGGTCGCGTACGTCGACAGCGAGCAATCGCTCTTCGAGCCTGCGATCCCGACCGGCACCTCGTGGGAGTCGATGCTCGGCGCGTTCGCGCAACAAGCGACCGCTGCGATCGGGCGCGACGGCGAGTTCGTGATCCACAGCGACGTCGGCGTGCTCCTCTGCCGTTCCGCGCGTTAGTGGTACTGCGTTCCCGGCGTATCGCCGGGTAGCGCAGTACCACGGGACCACGGGACCCGGGCCGGGCCGGGCCGAAGTCGTGGCGTTGACCGGCGCGCGGCCGCTCGGAGAGACTGACGCCGATGTCAGGAAACGCGGGGTGAGCGAGTGAAGCCGGCGCCGTTCACGCTCCACCGCCCGACGACCGTCGCCGAGGCCGCGGGACTGCTCGCGGAGCACGGCGACGAGGCCAAGCCGCTGGCCGGCGGGCAGAGCCTCGTGCCCATGCTCGCCCTGCGGCTCACCCGCTTCGAGCATCTCGTCGACCTCAACGGTGTCGCCGAGCTGCAGTCGATCGGCACCGACAACGGCACGCTCCGCATCGGCGCCGGCACCCGCCAGGCGACGGTCGGCCGCGACGCCACCATCGCCTACGACACGCCGCTCCTCACACGCGCGACCCCGCTCATCGGCCACTTCCAGATTCGCAACCGCGGGACGATCGGTGGCTCGCTCGCGCACGCCGACCCCGCGTCCGAATACCCCGCCGTCGCGCTCGCGCTCGATGCGGAGCTCGAGGTCACCAGCGCGAGCGGCGCGCGGCGCGTGCCCGCGGCCGACTTCTTCACGGGAACATGGATGACCGTCGTCGAACCCGACGAGCTGCTCACCGCGATCCTCGTGCCCCAACGAGGTGACGCTCGGCGCGGTGTCGCGATCGACGAGGTCGCGCGCCGCCACGGCGACTTCGCGCTCGCGGGTGCGATCGCCGTGATCGACCTCGACGACGACGACCGCGTCGCACGGGCCGCGATCGCGATGTTCGGCATGGGCTCGACTCCGTTGCGCGCGCCGACGGCCGAGCAGACGCTCCGCGCGTACACGCGCGCCCAGGTCGATCTCGCCGCCGTCGCGCAGCTGGCGGTGCGCGACACCGATCCCCCCGACGACGTCCACGCGACCGGCGCGTACCGAACCCGCGCCTGCGCGCACCTCGTCGCGCGGGTGCTCGACCGAGCCTTCGAGGAGGCGACGAGTGCCGCACGTTGAGATGACGGTGAACGCCGAGCGGCGGCACGCCGAGGTCGAGGACCGCAAGACGCTCGCCGACTTCCTGCGCGACGACTGCGGCCTCACCGGCACGCACCTGGGCTGTGAGCACGGCGTGTGCGGCGCGTGCACCGTCCTCCTCGACGGCGACGCGGTGCGGGCGTGCCTGCTGTTCGCGGTGCAGGCCGACGGACGGAGCGTGACCACTGTCGAGGGAATGGCGCCGCCGGGCGAGCTCTCACCCGTCCAACAAGCGTTCCGCGACTGCCACGGCCTTCAATGCGGGTTCTGCACCCCCGGCTTCGTCGTGTCGGTGACCGCGTTCCTCGCGGAGAACCCGACGCCGACCGACGCCGAGATCCGCGACGCGCTCTCGGGGAACCTCTGCCGCTGCACCGGCTACCAGGGCATCGTCCGCGCCGTCGAGCAGGCCGCGCGCAGTGTCGCTTCGGTGGAGCCGCAGTGATCGCACCGACCCGCGCGGCCGAAGGCGCCGAGCGGAGCGAGCGTCGAGGCTCGCCAGCGGGCGTGCGAGTCGGTGACTCGAAGAGGAGCCGGCGAAGGAGCGAGCGAACGAGCACCGGAGCGAGCGAATGAGCACCGGCACCGGCACCGCGGGACGCTTCGTCGGTCAGTCGGTGAAGCGGCGCGAGGACCCGCGTCTGCTCACCGGCCACGGCGAGTACGTCGACGACATCGCGTTCCCGGGTCTGCTGCACGCGGCCTTCGTCCGGAGCCACATGGCGCGGGGACGCATCACCCGCCTCGATGTCGAAGCCGCACGCGCGCTCCCCGGCGTCATCGCCGTCCTCACCGCCGCCGACGTGAATCCCCACGCGGGATCGATGCAGCCGACAATGCTCCTCAACGATGCGTCGAACGCGCCGCTGCGGCCGCTCGCCGACGGCGACGTCCGCTTCGTCGGCGACGCGGTGGCGATGGTCGTCGCCGAGAACCGATACATCGCCGAGGATGCGTGCGATCTCGTCGAGCTCGACATCGATCCGCTGCCCGCGGTGCTCGACTTCGAGACCGCGGCCTCCGACACCGTGAACCTCGTGCATCCCGAGAAGGGCACGAACGTCGCGCAGGAGGCGGAGTTCCCGCGTGACGCGGCGTGGGACGACGTCGTCGTCCGGGCCGCGCACGTCGTCACCGAGACCTTCTACCAACACCGGCAGACGAACGTCCCGATGGAGACGCGCGGCATCGTCGCCGACTACGACGCCGCCAGCGGTGAGCTGCACGCGTGGATGTCGACGCAGAACCCGCACGAGGCGCGCATCGCGATCTCACGCGTCACGGGCATCCCCGATCACCTCGTACGCGTCACCGCGCGCGACGTCGGCGGCGGTTTCGGGCAGAAGTTCTTCACGCCGCGCGACGAGCTCGTCACCGCGCTCGCGGCGCGCCGTCTCGGCCGCGCGGTGAAGTGGATCGAGGACCGGCGCGAGAACCTGATCGCGTCGAACCACGCGCGCGTCGATCGCGCGGCGTGCACGATCGCGGTCGACGCCGACGGCCACATCCTCGGCGCGTACGTCGACGAGCTCGAAGACTGTGGTGCGTTTCCCGTCGGCAGCACCGGCGGTGTCGGCGCGTTCGTCGGCATGCTCTTCCCCGGCCCGTACCGCATCCCGTTGGTGCGGTGGAAGGCGACCGCGGTGTGGACGAACACCTGCGGGCGCGGCGCGTACCGCGGTCCTTGGATGATGGAGACCGTCGCGCGCGAGCAGATGATGGACGCGGTCGCGCGCGCGATCGACATGGATCCGCTCGAGCTGCGGCGCCGCAACGTGATCCACCAATCAGAGCTGCCGTACACGACCGCGATGGGGTTCGAGTACGACGTCGTCACGCCCGAGGAGACGCTCGAGCAGGCGATCGGCATCGTCGACTACGACGCCTTCCGTACCGAGCAGGCGCGCGCCTACCGCGACGACGGGCGGTTGCTCGGCGTCGGCATCGGCCTCTACATCGAGCCGTCGAGCATGGGTGCGATGGACCCACTCGGCACCGAGACCGCGACGATCCGCGTGCAGCCGAGCGGCAAGGTGATCGTGAGCATGGGTACCGGCTCGCACGGGCAGGGGCTCGAGACCACCATGTGCCAGGTCGTCGCGGAGGAGCTCGGTGTCGACTTCGACGACGTGCTGCTCGTGCAGGGCGACACGCAGTCGACGCCGTTCGGTCGCGGTACCGGCGGTAGTGGCAGCGCGGTGATCGGCGGCGGCGCGTGTCGCGAGGCCGTGGCGATCATCCGCACGAAGGCCCTCGAGATCGCCGGGCATCTCATGGAAGCCGCGCCCGCCGACCTCGAGATCGTCGACGGCGAGATCGCGGTGCGCGGCACGCCGTCACGCTCGCTCGCGTTCACGGAGATCGCGCGCGTCGCGCACCTCGAGACCGCGCGTCTCCCCGAAGGATTCACGCCCGGACTCGAAGCGACCGCGTCGTACAAGGCGCCGCCGTTCACGTGGTCGAACGCGTGTCACGTGTGCCAGGTCGAGATCGATCGCGGCACCGGACTCGTGCACATCGATCGCTACGTCGTCAGTGAGGACTGCGGCGTGATGATCAACCCGATGGTCGTCGAAGGTCAGATCGCGGGCGGTGTCGTACAGGGCATCGGCGGTGTGCTGTACGAGCACTTCGTGTACGACGACGACGGCAACCCGCTCACGACGACGTTCCTCGACTATCTCCTGCCGACCGCGGCGGAGGTACCGACGCTCGAGTACGGCCACATCGAGACCCGCTCGAACACGCCCGGCGGTCACAAGGGCATGGGCGAAGGCGGCGCGATCGGCGCGCCGCCCGCGGTGTTCAACGCGGTCGCCGACGCGCTCGCGCTCGTCGGCGCCCGCGTGAACCGTCAACCCCTCGGTCCCTCAGAGGTGCTCGCGCTGCTTCCGTGAATCTTCTCAGGAGCGGCGAGCGCAGCGCGCGCGACCAAAACAGCGCGTCGCTCCCGCCAGAACGGGCGGGTCGCCGTGCGGCTCGCCCGACTTGGCGCCTGAGGCGTCAGGAGCGGCGAGCGCAGCGAGCGCGACCAAAAATTGCAGGGGCCCGGCGCACCGGCCGGGCCCCTGCCACCCCCTCGAGCGTGACTCACGGTCCCCGCCCGAGGCGGCCACGGTACCGTGACCGTGTGTCCACGGACAGTGCAGTCACGGGGCCGCCGACCCGCCCCGCGACGGTCGCGTCGATCACGACCGAGCTGCGCGAGTTGGGCGTCGTCGAAGGCTCGGTGCTCCTCGTGCACTCGAGCCTGCGCCGGCTCGGCTACGTGGCGGGCGGCGCCCAGGCCGTCGTCGACGCGCTGCTCGCGGCCGTCGGTGGGGACGGCACCGTCGTCGTGCCCGCGTTCAGCGCAGAGCTCTCCGATCCCGCGCGCTGGATCGCGCCGCCGGTGCCCGAGTCGTGGTGGCCGATCCTGCGCAACGAGACGCCGGCCTTCGATCCGCGGGTCACACCCACGCGCCACATGGGTGCGATCGTCGACTGCTTCCTGCGCTATCCCGACGTCCGTCGCAGCCAGCACCCGCGCGATTCCTTCGCGGCACGCGGTCCGCACGCGCGCGCGATCGTCGACGAGCATCGGCTCGCGTACGCGCTCGGCGAGCACTCCCCGCTCGCGCGCATCTACGACCTCGACGGATGGGTGCTGTTGCTCGGCGTCGACCACGGCAACAACACGTCGTTGCATCTCGCCGAATACCGCGCCGACATGGCGGTGACGGACGCGATCGAGGAAGGCGCGCCTGTGATGATCGACGGTCGGCGGCAGTGGGTCACCTACGCCGACCGCTCGGGCGACGACGCCGACTTCGCCACGCTCGGCGAGGCGTTCGCGCAGACCGGCAACGAGCGCGGCGGCCGCGTCGGCACCGGCACCGCGCGACTCATGCGCCAGCGCGGGATCGTCGACTTCGGCGCCCGCTGGCTCGAGACCCATCGCCCCTGAACGCGAGCACACGCGCCACCAGCGTGCGAAGCTGCAGCCCGCATCGGCGCACGGCACCGAGCCCGCCGAACCCGTGGGGAGGTCGAGAATGACGCGACGCCGCGTCGCTGTGTCCGTCGTCGGTTTGGTCGTGGCGCTGCTCGCGATTCCGCTGCAGACCGCCAGCGCGACCTCCGACACGACACCGCCGGTCCTCAGCGCGTTCGACTTCACACCCAAGTCGATCGACACGTCGTCGGCGCCGGCGACGATCACGGTGACCGCGACGATCACCGACGACTTGAGTGGCTTCGACCACGGCGACGTGACGTTCTCTGCATTGGGTCGCACGGGTGAAACGCCTGCCGAAGCGGACGTCGAGTTCGACGCGTCCGACCGCATCTCGGGCACTGCGCTCGCAGGGACGTACCAGAACACGATGACGTTCCAACCGACGGCGATCGGTGGGAAGTGGGGCGTCCAGCCGGGTGGATCGGCGTGGTTCTACGACGCGGCCGGAAACAGTGCGACGTACGGGGCCGACGACTTTCGCGCCGCCGGTTTCCCGACCGAGTTCGCGAACCACTCACCGACGCGGCCGCCGACGCAGCCGCGCAACCTGCGATTGGTGCAGCACGACCTCGAGAACGAGTGTGTCGGTACGACGGGTCCGCTGCGCTGGGAGCCGCCCGCGAACACCGGCGGCTACCCGCTCATCCGCTACGAGGTGCAAGCCGAGCACGACGCGAGCAATCCGCCGGAGTCGGAGTTCTACAACCTCGCACCCGACCGGACGCGACACCGCGTCGGCGCGTCGCTCTGGCTCAACGCCTATTGGGTGTGGGCCGTCACCGACGTCGGACGCAGCGAACGCGCCGCGATCAGCGTCGAGATGCACGCGCCGCCGAACGCTCAGCAGTTCGACTACTCACCCGGTCTGTTCGGAGACTCCGTCGGTAACCACCGAATCGACGTCTGGTCCTCGTGGTCGGGACAGAACCTTCTCTTCGATACCGGCGATCTCGGCGGCACCGTGACGGCGACCGCGTATCCCGACGGCACGAGCGTGACCGAGCCGACGTCGTACCCGGGCGAGCAGTTGCATCTGAAGGGCCTCACGAACGGGAAGCCGTACAGCGTGACGCTGCAGGTCGCGAACGCGTGCGGATCGCCCGGACCGGTC
Organism: Acidimicrobiia bacterium; assembly: GCA_036271555.1. Classification (NCBI taxonomy): domain Bacteria; kingdom Bacillati; phylum Actinomycetota; class Acidimicrobiia; species Acidimicrobiia bacterium. The sequence goes on along the minus strand of DATBAK010000008.1, from coordinate 114,254 downwards.
ACGTCTCCGGTGTTGTTCATTCCGGGCGTCGGACCGTCGTGGACGGCGTCGGAACCGCCGCTCACTGCCACGACCGGCGCGACCTATGCGTACCGCTTCCATGCGTCGGGCAGCCCCGCACCGTCGTACTCCGTCGAAGGCCCCCGATGGCTTCACATCGACTCCGCGTCCGGGCGCGTGTCGGGCCGCCCGCCGGCGCATGCGACCTCGTTCCAGTATTCGGTGACTGCGCACAACGGTGTCGGCATCACCGAGATCCACTCCACCGACCTCACGGTCGGACCCATCACCGTCACGGTCGGCTGACCGCACCGCTCAACGCGCCGCGTTCCACTCCTGGATCACCGCGACCTCACGTTCGTAGCCGAGCGTCGAAGGGCGCGCGGGTTCGAGCGCGAGGCGCATGCCGCCTTCGGGCGGTAGCTCGATCCAGCGCGCCGCGAGCACGCGCAGCACGTGACCGTGCGCGAACACGAGTGCGTCGCCGTCGGCCGCGCGCAATCTCGCGAGCACGCGATCGGCGCGCCGACCGACCGCGGCGGCGTCCTCGCCTGCGGGCACGCCGTCGGTCCAGAGCAACCAGCCCGGCCGTTCGCCGCGAATGTCGGCGGTGGTGCGGCCCTCGTACTCGCCGTAATCCCACTCGAGGAGGTCGTCGTCGATCGCCGCGTCGGCGAAGCCGGCGAGCGCGGCGGTGTCGCGGGCGCGCGCCAACGGGCTCGTGAGCACGAGCGCGAACTCCCGGCGCGCGAGCAGCGACGCGAGCGCGGCCGCGGCGCGGCGACCGTCGTCGTCGAGCGGGATGTCGGTCCGCCCCGTGTGCCGCCCCTGCGTCGACCACTCCGTCGGCCCGTGCCGCACCACGACGACGCTCACGCGTCCTGCTCCCGCTCGCGCTCCTGCACCGCGGCGACGTGCGGCGGTTCGGGATGCGCGAGCGCGTCCGGCCAGTCGAACTCCTCTTTCGCACCCGGCCCGCCCCGGATGCCGAACAACCGCTTGTCCCACAGCAGGAAGATCACGAGCGCGATGTTCACGACGAACGCGCCCAGCCGCAAGGCCGTGACCCGCTCGATCAACTCGTGCACCTCGAACGGCAGGAAACCGGCCGTCGCAATCACCGTGAGGTACTCCGCCCAGCGTTGCTCGAGCCACAGACCGACCGCTTCGACGCCCTCGACGACTGCGTACACCGTCGCCGTGATCACGAGCACCGTGATCGTCGTGCGGTGCAACCCGAGCACGCGCGCGATCGAGCTGTCGAGGAACGTCCGGCTGCCGCCGCGACCCGACTGCTGCGCGAGCGAGTCGAGCTGGTCGCGGACGCTCTGCGCGGAGTGGTGCAACGCGTTCAGATGCGTGTCGAGCACGACGAGCACGATCGCGAGCAGCGCGAACGCGACGCTGTGCACCGCGCGTTCGAGCGAGATGAGTCGGAGGACGATCGCGTCACGCAATCGATCGGATCGGCGCGGCAGCTCGAGCTGCGAGAGCGGTGGTACGACGTCGAAGTTCGGCTCGTCGACCGCGGCGACGAAAAGCCACGCGTCGCAGCGCAGACAGCGACCGAAGCGTCGACCGTCGACCTCGAACCCGATCGACGCGTCTTCCTCTCGCAATCGCCGCACGTTTGCGACGGGAACGCAGTGACCGCGCAGCGAGCAGATCCAGGTCTCCGCGCTCCACCGGCGCGGGATCAACCGCACGCGACTATTGGATGTCGAGCGCGACCAGCGCGTGGCCGGCACGCGCGGCGGCGAGACACGCGTCCTGCATCGCGTCGAAGTCGATGCAGTAGGTCATGCGGCACTGGTGGTCGCACCGGTAGGTGAGCCGCGCGCAGACGTGGCCCTCGGCGTCGACGTAGTCCCGCAACCGGACCGACGGCCCGCGGCCGCGACGGGGCACGCGCTCGCGGAAGAAGACCCGTCCGTTCGGGAGGTCGACGGCGACCCACTCGAGCACGCGCCCGCAACGCCCGCAGACGAGCGGCAGCGCGGGCGCGGTGCGCAGGTCGTAGAGCGCATCCGTGGCCGACGGCGGACTCGCCCACAGCTCAGTGGCAACATCCGCCACTTCCACCACCTCGGCAACGCCCGGTTCCGGCATCGCCCGGAAACGCTAGCGATCCCGACCCCCGACTCTGGGGATCGGGCGCGCAGGCCCGCCGATCACGACTGCCGGTACGCTGCGAACGCGGTCGTTCGGGGCGCGCTGGTCGAGCGCGGGCGCCTGAGCGTGCGTTCGTAGTGGGACGAAGGGCGGATCCCGGCATGCGTATCGGTGGAACGCGGCGGCGCGTCGCGTGGGCGACCGCGGTCGCCGTGATCGTCTCGATGGCGAGTGCCGCCGGGTGGACACGCGGCGAGCCCGCGCTGGCCCGCGCGCGCGACCAACAGGTCGCGGCCACCACGACTCCCAGCCGCCCGAACATCCTGCTCATCGTCTCCGACGACCAGACCTGGTCGACGTTCAACCCGTCGCTCATGCCGAACGTGTACTCGCAGATCGCCGACCAGGGCGTGCTGTTCGACAACGCGTACGTGAACACCTCGCTGTGCTGCCCGTCGCGCTCGCAGATGCTGACCGGTCTCTTCGCGACCGACACCGGCGTGTCGGCGAATACCGACCAACTCGAGCGCCCGACGCTCGTGCAGGCCATGCACGACAGCGGCTACCGCACGATGCTCGCGGGCAAGTACCTCAACAGCTATCCGTGCCAGGACGTCCGGCCGGAGTTCGACGACTGGTACTGCTACGGCGGCGGCAACTCCGGCGAGAAGGACCCGACGATCGACGTCAACGGGACCGACCTTCCGTTCACCGGCTACTCCCCCGACATCCTGGCCGGGTTCGTGTCGCACTTCATCCAGACGACGCCGAGCGACCAACCGTTCTTCGCGGTGTACACACCGAAGGATCCGCACGCCCCCGCGAACGACGACCGCTTCGACAACATCGACGTGCCCACGTACCGCCCGCCGAACTTCGACGAGGACACCGTCGCCGACGGGAAGCCGCTCGTCGACCAGCGCGGCCCGTTCACGAATCGCGACATCAGCACGATCGACACGAACTATCAGGACATGTACCGATCGAGCCGCGGGGTCGACGACGCGGTGGGCACGATGCTCGCGTCGCTGGGCCCGCGCGCCGACAACACCGAGGTCATCTACATCTCCGACAACGGCTTCTTCTACGGCGAGCACCGCAAGGTGCAGGGCAAGATCGCGCCGTACCAGGAGTCGGTGAACGTCCCGCTCGCGATCCGCGACCCGCAGCTGCGCGCGACATCGGATCCATTGGAGTCGAAGGCCGTCGTCCAGAACATCGACCTCCCGGCGACGATCGCCGCGCGTGCGGGCGTGCCCTGGCACGCCGAGGGCGAGTCGCTGTCGCCGATCCTCGACGGATCGCAGTCGACGGTGCGCGACGCCGCCCTGATCGAACACTGCATCGCGGCCGCGGGCAGAGCCTGCTGGCCGCCGAACTCGCCGGCGAAGCAGGTGTTCCTCGGTGTCGTCACCGACCGCTACAAGTACATCGAGTACGCGAGCGGCGACCGGGCGCTGTACGACCTCGACGACGACCCGTACGAGCTGCACAGCGTCGCGGGTGATCCCGACTACGCCGACGTGCAGAGTCAGCTGGTCGCCACGCTCGCCGCGCTGCGCGCCGGTCCGCCACCGGACACGACGATCGTCACCGGACCGAGCGGCATCGTCGCGCCCGGAGTCCGGACGTTCACGTACTTCACGCAAGCGATCGCATCCACCTACACGTGCCGGCTGTCGAGCGTCGGCGATCCGGGCGCGTGGGCTCCGTGCGGCGCGCAGCAGACCACCATCGGTCCGCTCGATCCCGGCACCTACACGTTCGCGGTCGAGGGCACCACCAACGGCGTCACGGATCCCACGCCCGCCGAGCGCACGTTCACGGTCGACGGCACGCGGCCCGTCGTCTCCGTCGGCGACACCGCAGGCCCGGAGCACGGCTCCCTGTCGTTCACCGTCTCACTCGACCGGCCGTCGAACAAGCGCGTCAGCGTCGAGTACCGAACCGACGACCTGACTGCGCAGTCGGGCTCCGACTACACGACCCGCTCCGGCACGGTCGCGTTCGCGGCGCATCAGACGAGCAAGGTCGTGACGGTGCCGGTTCACACGGACCGGTTCCACGAAGCCGACGAGACGTTGCGGTTCGATCTCCGCAATCCCGTGAACGGGGTGCTCGGCGCGACCGACGCGACCGGAACGATCTTCGACGACGATGCCGCGCCCAAGGTGTCGGTCGCGCGCGCGTCCGCCGTCGAAGGCACGGAGCCCGGCGGCACGCTGCGGTTCCCGATCAAGCTCTCGGCGATCAGCGGCCTCCCGGTCACCGTGCAGGCCGACACCGTGATCGGCACCGCGCACCAGCAGGATTTCAAGGCGGTGCACACGACGGTCACGATCGGCGCCGGCGAACGCACCGCGTCGGTGAGCGTGCCGATCACGGGCGACGCGCTGAGCGAGAACGACGAGCACTTCAAGCTGCAACTGTCCGATCCCGTCGGCGCCGCGCTCGGCACTGCCTCGGCGCAGGGCACGATCGTCGACGACGACCCGTCACCCTCGATCTCGATCGGCGACACCAGCGTGATCGAAGGCGACGAGGGCGATCAAACGACGGTGTCGTTCCCGGTGACGCTGTCGGCGCGCGCCGGCCGTCCGATCACCGTCCACTACGCAACGGCCGACGGCAGCGCGTCCGCGCCCGACGACTACACCGCGACGAGCGGCACCCTGACGTTCCCGATCGGCGTGACCAGCGAGACCGTCCACGTCCCCGTCGTCGGCGACGACCTGACCGAGGGCGACGAGCAGTTCACCGTCGGGCTGTCGAATCCGTTGCACGCCACGCTCGCGGACGTCACCGGAACCGCGACGATCTTCGACGACGACAGCCCGCCCGTCGTGTCGATCGCCGACCCGAGCGTGCTCGAAGGCGACACCGGATCGGTGAACGCGCACTTCGTCGTGTCACTGACGGTGCCGAGCCGGCAGACGGTCACCGTCGCGTACACGACGGCCGACGGCAGCGCGACCGCGCCCGACGACTACACCGCGGGCTCGGGCACGATCACGTTCACGCCCGGTCAGACCGAAGCGAGCGTCGATGTCCCCGTGGTCGGCGACACGCTCGTCGAATCCGACGAGACCTTCACCGTGATCTTGAGCGACCCGATCCACGCGTCGCTCGGCACTGCGAGCGCGACGGGCACGATCCTCGACGACGACTCGCGTCCGACGGTGTCGGTCGGCGACAGCCCGCGCGTGTCCGAGGGCGACTCCGGCACCACCGACGCGGTGTTCCCCGTCTCGCTCGACGCGCCCAGCAATCGCGACGTCTCGGTCGACTACGCGACGAGCGACGGCACCGCGACCGCCCCCGAGGACTACCTCGCGACCTCGGGCACGCTGACGATCCGCGCCGGTGAGACGAACGGAACGATCTCGGTGCCCGTCGTCGGCGACACGCGCTACGAGCAGCTCGAGCACTTCACGCTCACGATCTCGAACCCCGTCGCGGCGCTGCTCGGCGACGACACCGCCGACGCCGCGATCCTGGACGACGACCCCACGCCCACGATCACGCTGCAAAAGAACGTCGTCGTCACCGAGGGCGACTCGGGAACGACCGACGCGGTCTTCACCGCGCAGCTGTCGGCCCCGAGCGGCTTGACGACGACCGTCGACTTCGACACCTCCGACGTCACGGCGACGGCACCCGCCGATTACACCGCGACCTCGGGCACGGTCACGATCGCACCCGGCGACACGACGGGAACCTTCTCGGTGCCCGTCGTCGGCGACACGCTCTACGAGGGTGAGGAGCGCTTCCTCGTCACCTTGTCGAACGGCACCAACGGCGATGTCTCCGACGACGACTTCGGCGGTTACGGGATCATCGAGGACGACGACGCCGAACCGGTGATCTCGGTCGCGGACCCGCGCGTCGACGAGGGCGACGCCGGCACGACGAACGCAACGTTCACGGTGTCGATCGACGCGCCGAGCGGTCTCGACACGTCGGTTGCGTACACGACCGTCGACGGCAGCGCGACCGCGCCCGACGACTACGACACGACGACGGGCGTCCTCACGATCCCGGCCGGCGAGACGAGCGCGACGGTCGACGTCGCGGTCAACGGTGACACCGAGTTCGAGGGCGACGAGACGTTCTCGCTCGCGATCTCGGATCCCCTGAACGCGCAGCTCGGGTTCGGGAGCGCGGACGCCACCATCGTGGATGACGATCCGGCCCCCGAACCCGGGCTGCACGTCTTCTGAGCTTCGAGCGACCCGCCCGCGACTGCGGGAGCGGCGAGCGCGCGAGCGGAGCGACCAGAAGGATCAGCGATGCTCGCGCTTCAGCACCGCGCGCGCGGCGTTCCAACCACACATGCCGTGCACTCCCCCGCCCGGTGGAGTCGACGACGAGCAGAGATAGACGTGCGGGATCGGCGTCACCCACGGCCGCGGCGACACGACCGGGCGCGTGAAGAGCTGGCGGATGTCGCCCGCGCCCCCGCTGATGTCACCGCCGATGTAGTTGGCGTCGTGATGCTGGAAGGCTTCGGTGTTCATCGTGTGCCGCGCGCGGATCGTGTCGCGGAAGCCGGGCGCGAAGCGTTCGACCTGACGCTCGATCGCGTCGGTGCGGTCGACGGTCGACCCGTTGGGCACGTGGCAGTACGCCCACGCGGTGTGCGCGCCGGGCGGCGCGCGCGTCGGGTCGAAGAGCGACGACTGCACCAGGATGACGAATGGTGAGTCCGCGTGGTGGCCCGACCCGACCGCGGCCTCCGACGCCGCGACCTCTTCGAACGATCCGCCGAGGTGCACGGTCGCGGTGCGCGCGACCTCGGGTGCCGCCCACGGGATCGGCGCGTCGAGCGCCCAGTCGACCTTGAACACACCGGGTCCGTACCGGAACCTTCGGAGCGCGCGCGCGTAGCCGCTCGGGATCGCGTCGCCGCCGATCGCGAGCAGCTGTCGCGGCGTGACGTCGAGCAGCACGGCGCGCGCCGCCGGAAGCTCCCCCAGCGCGCGCACTTCGGTGCCGGTCTCGATCCTTCCGCCGTGCGCGACGAGCTCGGCGGCGAGCGCGTCGGCGATGCGCTGCGAGCCACCCGCGGGGATCGGCCAACCGACGCGATGCCCGAGCATGGTCATGAACAGCGCGTAGCCACCGGTACCGAGCGCGGTGAACGGAAGGATCGCGTGCGCGGCACTTCCCGCGACCAGCCCCCTCGCCTCGTCGCCGGAGAAGCGCTTCACGAGCCCGGTCGCGGAGCGGATCGCGTGCAGCCCGAACCGCGCGTTGGCCAGCGGCGCGTGCGGCACGCCCAGCGGCGACATCATCGTGTCGACGATCGCGTCGCCGTGCGCGACGAGCGGATCGAGCAGCGCGCGGTACGCGTCGCCGTCGGAACCCAAGCGACTCGCGGTCGCGTCGACGCTCCGCTCGAGGATCGCGGCGCGGCCACCGTCGAGCGGGTGCGCGTACGCGGCGTCGGGCTGGATCCACTGCAGCCCGTGGCGTTCGAGGTCGAGCGCGCGCATCGCCGGGGATCCGACGCCGAGCGGATGAACCGCCGAGCACACGTCGTGCACGAAGCCGGGTTCGGTGAGCGCCGCCGAACGCGTGCCGCCGCCGATGATGTCGGCGGCCTCGAGCACGAGCACGTCCCAGCCGGCCCGAGCGAGCGTGACCGCGGCAACGAGCCCGTTCGGACCCGATCCGACGACCACCGCGTCTGTCATCGCGCTCAGTCTCGCGCCCCGATTGCGTCACGACGTTCCCGCAGGAACGGGCGGGTCGCTCCGCGGCCGGGTCGAACCGGGGACTGAGGCGTTAGGAGCGGCGAGCGGAGCGAGCGCGACCAGAAAAGCCGTTGAACCAATCGACGGTCTGACGAAGGCCGTGCTCGAAGTCGACACTCGGGCGGTAGCCGAGATCGGCGGCGGCGGCGCTGATGTCGGCCTCGCTGTGCTTCACGTCGCCCGCGCGCGGCGCGGTGAAGTCGGGCTCGGCGGCAACACCGAGGATCGCGCCGAGCTGCTCGAGCAGGTCGAGCAACGAGTACCGGTTGCCGCCGGCGACGTTGTACGCCTTGCCACTGCACGCGCTCGCGGGTGCGGTCGCGGCCGCGAGGTTCGCGGCGACCGCGTCGTCGATGAACGTGAAGTCGCGGCTCTGCTTGCCGTCGCCGTGCACGGTCGGGCGCACGCCGGCCTCGAGCGCCTCGATGAACAGCGGGATCACGGCCGCGTACGCGGAGTCCGGGCGCTGGCGCGGCCCGTAGACGTTGAAGTATCGGAGGCTCACCGTCTCGAGCCCGTGCAGCTCGCTGTAGACACGGCAGTACTGCTCCCCCGTGAGCTTCGACACCGCATACGGCGAGCGGGGCACGAGCGGCGCCGACTCCGGCGTCGGCAACTGCGTCGCGCCGCCGTACACGCTGCTCGACGATGCCGACACGACGCGGCGCACGCCCGCGGCCTGCGCGCACTCGAGGATCGTGAGCGTGCCGTGCACGTTCGCGGTGTCGGTCTGCAACGGATGCTCGACCGACGCGAGCACCGAACGGCGCGCGGCCTGATGGAACACGACGTCGATACCGTCCATCACGGCGCGCACGGCGATCTCGTCCGCGACGTCGCCGACGACGAGCTCGACACCGTCGGGCACGTTCTCGCGCGCGCCGGTACAGAGGTCGTCGATCACGCGCACGTCGTGACCGCCGGCCACGAGCTGGTGCACGATGTTCGAGCCGATGAAGCCCGCGCCGCCGGTGACGAGTGCTCTCACGAAACGCGCAACGCGGAGGGGGTCGCCGTCAGTGCTTCGTCGGGCAGCGCACGGTGCCGTGGCGCTTGTTGCGGTGCGGCTCGAAGCGCCCGCAACGCTGCGACTCGGAGCCGGTCACCTGCGTGAAGCAGACCTTGTGCACCTTCGTCGCCATGCACGTCTTCTGCGCGCCGTTCTTGCCGGCCTGGCAGGTGAGCGTCGACGCGATCTGCAGCGTGATCGTCGCCGGGTATGCGGTGACGTGCACGACGCACTGGTCGTCGGTCTGCGAGTAGAGCGTGCATCCCGTCGCGTGCACGACGGTCCAGACGTGGCTCTCGCTCACCTGCTCGCAGTTGGGACGGGTTCCGCAGCTGCCGCCGGTGAGCACTTGCAGCGTGACGTACTTGCCCGACTTCGCGATGCGCAGATGGGTGCCGGGCTCCGCGTGGCACGCGATGGGCTGCACGGTGACGATCGCCTCGCTGCACACGCACTGGCCCGGGTTGCCCGAGCCGCGGAACCACGCGTACGCGGAATCGTTGCCGAGGGTCTGTACGACGGGTGTCGCCCACAGCAGGGCGCCGCCCGCGATGGCAGTACGGCGGATCATGGTCCGCCGTGACATGCCCCCCGCGTCGCCCGAATCAGCCTCCGCGCTCGCGCCGAGGTCGACCTCGTCTTGCATGCCTCCGCCTCTCTCTGTGGGGAGTGTATCGGCCGAACCCGGGGCGTGCCTATGCCCGCGCCGCGCGCGCAGAGCTCACTCTGCGTACGATTCCCGTTTCCCCTCGTGGCGAGCCCGGCCGGGAACTGCCAAACTGGTGGGGTGAGGGGGCAGGGTCAGGAAGACGGCAGGACCAGGGTCCTCGTCGTCGGTCAGGGTTACGTCGGTCTTCCGCTGGCACTCCGCGCGGTCGAGGCCGGTCATGTCGTCGTCGGCTACGACACCAACGAATCGCGAGTGAAGCGCCTCTGCGCGGGCGAGTCGTACGTCGAGGACGTCAGCACCGAGCAACTCGCCGCGGCGCTCGAGAGCGGGCGCTACACACCGTCCGACGAGGCCAAGGCGTGCGCGGGCTTCGACGTCGCGGTCATCACCGTGCCGACGCCGCTGCGCGACCGCGCACCCGACCTTTCGTTCATCGAGGCGTCGGCCGCGACGCTTGCGCGTTACTTGCGTCCCGGCGCGACCGTCATCCTGGAATCGACGACGTATCCCGGAACGACGGAAGAGCTCGTCGGTCCGATCCTTTCGGAAGGATCCGGACTCACGCCGGGCATCGACTTCCATCTCGGCTACAGCCCCGAGCGCATCGACCCCGGCAATCCGACGTGGACGCTCGTCAACACACCCAAGGTCGTATCCGGTATCGACGACGCATCGCGCGACGCGGTGCAGTGGTTCTACGACACGATCGTCGAGCGCACCGTGCCGATCTCGGGCACGCGCGAAGCCGAGCTCACGAAGCTGCTCGAGAACACGTTCCGCCACGTGAACATCGCGCTCGTCAACGAGCTCGCGATGTTTGCGGCCGACCTCGGCATCGATGTGTGGGAGGCAATCGACGCGGCGTCGACGAAGCCGTTCGGCTACCTGCGCTTCACACCCGGACCCGGCGTCGGCGGCCACTGCCTCCCGGTCGATCCCAGCTACCTCTCGTGGCGCGTGAAGGACCGGCTCGGGCAGTCGTTCAAGTTCGTCGAGCTCGCCAACGAGGTCAACGAGCACATGCCCGACTACGTCGTGCGCCGGCTCGTGTACGCGTTGAACAAGAACCGCAAGTCGATCAACGGATCGTCGATCCTCCTGCTCGGACTCGCATACAAGAAGAACACCGGCGACGCGCGTGAGTCGGCGGCGATGGTCGTGGCCGACCGCCTGCTCGAGCTCGGTGCGACCGTCCGCGCGGTCGACCCGCACGTGCTCGCGGAGCAGGTCGACACGCGCATCCGCCTGGTCGAGCTCGACCGCGAGGAGATCGCGCGCGCCGACGCGGTCGTGCTGCTCATCGATCACGACGCGTTCGACCTCGGCATCGTCGAGACGTCGGCGCGCTACGTCCTCGACACCCGCAACCGCCTCCACCGCGGCAACGTCGAAAAGCTCTGAGTTTTCTGCTCGCACTCGCTTCGCTCGCCGCTCCTGACGCCTCAGTCCCCGGGTCGGGCAGGCCGCACCGCGGCCCGTCGTTGCGGGAACTAAGAGACGCTTCTCGTGAGCGCCGGTTCGAGCGGCGCGGGTGACGGGCGCCGGCGCGAGCGCTTGCGCGATCGACCCCGTGAGCGGCTCTGCCGGCGCCGTTCCTTCGCCGACTCGCGGATCGGCAGCGCGAGCAGCACGAACAGCAGCGGGTACACCTGCACGCGCTCGCGCACGAGGATGCCGAAGTTCGAGATCGTCGAGAACGCCCACACGAACGAACACGTGTAGATGACGACGAACAAGACGTAGGGCGTGCGCACCATCTCGCTGAGGAGCCCGCGCAATCGGGCCAGCGAGAGCAACATCAAGAGCATGAGGAACGCGCCCTCGAGCGCCGACACGATGCCCTGGGTCGTGTTCGCCTCGTTCGGGAACGGCCGGAAGAGCACCGTCACGAACGCGGCCGGGAACTGGACCGGCGTGTGCACGCGCGCCGGTTGGAAGCTCGATCCGCCCGTGTTCGTCTGGTCCTGGGCCTCGTTGAGCACCGCGGTCGCGGTGGTCGAGTTCGCGGACGCCACCTTGAAGCGTTGCTCGACGCCGCCGAGCGTGACCACGACGGCAACGACGAGCGCGGCGACACCGAGCAGCTTGAGCGACTGCTTGCGTTTTGTCTCGCTCTCCGGCCGACGGCGGAGGAGGTACGCAGGCAGCAACCCGCCGAGGATGAGCAGCGCCATGTGCGGACGGACGACCTCGGTGCCCCACAACCCGAGCCCGAGAAACACGAACGCGAAGCGCTGTTTCTGCAACGCCCGGGCGGCGCCGTACGCGACGGCGCCGATCGTCATCGTCATCCAGGCTTCCTTGCCGATGCTCGACGACCAGAACAGCAGCGACGGCATGAAGAAGAGCAACTGCGCGTACCGCTTGCGGTCGCCGTGCGGCATCGCGAGCAGGAACGCCCGGTAGAAGAAGTACAGGCCGAGGAAGCCCATCCACGAGTACACGAAGAACGCGCCGAGCTTCGTGTTGCCGATGATCGCGTAGAGAACGCCGGTCACGATCTCGATGAAGTGCGTGTCCTTGATCGCGCCGTGACCGAAGTTCGTGAGCTGACCGGCGCGGAATCCGGCCGCGAGGACGCGCCCGGCCTTGTCGTACGCGTTGGCGTCGGCCTCACCGCCGTACACGTTGAAGGCGACCGCGTAGCGCACGAGCGCGCCGACGAACTTCAGCGCGAGCGCCACCATGAGGAAGCGCTCGACCGACGCGTCGTTCGCCGCGATCGCGGCGCGCCGGCACATCGGCATCGAGATCGCGAGCAGCACGGGCACGAGCAGGTAGCCGCCCCAGACCTCGGGACCCGCCGACGCGAACGACCAGCCGAGCGCGCCGAGGTACGCGATCGCGAGCACGAAGGTCACGGCCGTGACCATGATCGACGGCCGCGGCTTCGCAAGCCCGGTGCGCCCGCGCGATCGGCTCATCGCGCACCGCCGCGCCGGAGATGCGCCGCGCCGCGCCGCACGTGGTCGAAGCGTCGCACCCGCTGTGCTGCAAGGTACTCCCGGCCCGGGAACAGCAGCGACCGCGCGAACGCAACCTTGGCCCGGGCGCCGGGGATGACGCGCAACGTCGCGACCGCGCGGCGCGTGTAGCTGCGGTCACCACCGAAGTACGCGTCGAGGGCGCGGCGCTCCGACGCATCGGGCCGGTATCCGCGCGCCCACTGCGACACCGCGTGGTCCGGCAGCGCGAGGACGCGCCAGGAGCCTTCGATCGCGCGGGCAACCGCGGCGCGCGCGTGCCACCCGCGAGCGAGCTCGAGCGTCCGGTCGAAGTCGAGCGCCGGCGCGGTTGCGAGCTGCGCGACGTCGCGCACCGCAGCACGCGGCGCGTCGGGCGAGAGCGCGGCGTGGACGCACGCGTGCACGAAGCGCTCCTCGGTGCCGAGCGCGTCGAGCCGGCGACCGCCGAGGGCGAACGTCGACGCGGTCGCGAAGAGGTCGTCGGGCCGCACCGTGACGCCGAGCGGTCCCGTCACCAGCGTGCGGTGGAGGTCGACCTCGAGGTCACCGGGCATCTCGATCGTCGCGCCCTTGCCGAAGCGCCGATCGAAGTTGCGGCGCAGCTCGGGCACGTCGCGGTGACCACCGAGACCCATGAGCGCGGCGATCGCGCGCTCGACGTCGTCGCCGCGTACGAGGAGGTCGAGGTCGCCGAAGCTGCGCCACGCGGGGTCCCCGTAGTCGAGATGCGCGACCGCCGGGCCCTTCAGCACGCGCGCGCCGATCCCGTCGGCCGCGAAGCGATCGACGACGCCGAGCAGCAACCGCTCGAGGAGCACCGATGCGGTCGCGACGTCGACCTGGAGCGCGGCCGCGGCGACGCGCTGGTCGTTGGTCACCGGCCACGCGCCGTCGGCGATCGCAGCCCCGAGCAATCCCACGAGTCGTTCCGACGCGACCGATTCGAGCAACCGCGCGAAGTCCGCGTCCGCGAGCGGCCGTTCGGGCAGGGCGTGCCGCGAACCGGCGAGGCCGTACGCGGCGAGCGCGTCGAGCGCGGCGTCGAGGTCGGTGCTCGGAGCGGACATCAGCAACACAGCGCGCCGACCTTCACGAGCGCGTCGACCGCGCGCTCCACGTCGTCGGCGATGCGCTCCACCGGCACGCCGTAGTCGTGGGCCAACGCGGCGCCGAGCACGGCGACGCTCGCGGGCTCCTCGAGCAACTCCCAGATGTCGGCCGCGGCGCCGCGGAGCGCGACCGGCTGCGCCGACTCGGCCGGACCGAGCACGACCACGCCGTCGAGCGTGCGCCGCCAGAGCACCGTCTCCGCTCGGCGCCACGCGACCGTGCCCAGCGGGCTCGGGTCGCCGGCCGCCACGGTCACTCGTCCCGACGGATGTCGCGCCGGCGCCACCGCGGACGCGGGCCCATGCCTTCGGGCCGGGGCGGCTCGGTCAACGGAGTCGCGACCACCGGCGGCGAGACGACCGAAGGCGGTGTCGCGATCGGCGGAGCCGCGACAACGGGAGGCGGAGCGGCGAAAACCGGGGCCGGCGAGACGACCGGCGGCGGTGTCGCAGCAACCGGCGGTGTCGCAGCAACCGGCGGAGCGGCGACGACCGGGCGCGTCGCGGCGAGCGGCGGCACGGTCACGACGGGCTCGGGACGGACCGGCGGATCGAACGTGATCGTCGTCGCCGGCGACGCGGGCGTCGGTCGCGACGGCACGTCGACGGAACGGGTGGGCTCGAGCGCGTCGGCGCGCGCACCGATCTGGATGTCGCGCTTCTTGAGCTCCTTCCGGCGCTTGCGCCAACCACCGGGCGGGCGGCTGTAGCCGGAGTACTCGCGACTCACGCTCGGGATCTGCGGACCGACGAGCACGACACCGAGGACGTTCGCGTCGAGCAGTCCGAGGCGCTCGTGCACGCGCATCGCCGCTTCTCGCGTCGTGCGCGAGCTGCGGGCGACGATGACCGACACGTCGGCCGCGGGCAGCAGCTCGCTCGCGGCACTCACCGAGAGCAGCGCGGGCGTGTCGATGATGACGACGTCGGCGAGCTTGCGCGCCGCGTCCATCAACGGGCCGACCGACGATGCGAGCTCGGGCGGGTTGTCGATGCCGTCACCGCTCGGCGCGAGCCAGACCCCCGGGATCGACGTCTCGACCGTGACCTCCGCGAGCGACGGCGCGTTCGCTCCACCGTGCAGGACGTTGGCGATACCGGGCGCGTCGGTCGCGCCGAGCATCTCCTGGATGCGCGGGCCGTGGAAGTCGCAGCTCATCACGAGCACGGACTGACCGGACTCGGCGAAGCTCGCCGCGAGGTTCGCGACCGTCGTCGTCTTGCCCTCGGCCGACCCGGCCGACGTCACGACGATCACCTGCCGGCGCTTGTGCCCGTTCCCGTTGCCGTTTCCATTGCCGTTCCCGTTCGAGTGGCCGTTCCCGTTTCCGTTGCCGTTCCCGGTCGCGTGGCCGTTCCCGCTGCCGTTGGCGTGCTCGGCGATCTTGAACGGCGTCATGTGCGCGAACAGCAGCGAGTGCCGGAGGATGCGGTGCACCTCCGCGTACGGCGAGATCGGTTGCACCGCGGTGATGACCTCGCGGCGGCGGCGGGTGCCGTACCAGAGCGCGGGGATCTCGGAGATGACCGGCAGGCCGAACGCGTCCTCCGCGTCCTCCTTGGTGCGCACCCGCAGGTCGAAGCGGTCGAGCACCAGCGCGATGCCGGCGCCGAGGAAGAAGCCGATCAGCAGCGCGAGTAGCGCACGGGTCGAGCGCGTCCCGACCGAGGTCACGCTGAAGCCCTGCGTCATTCGCCGCGCGTAGTCGGCCTCGACGAGCCGCAGCGGTGCGTCGGGGACGCCCGCGCTCACGATCTTGGCGTACCCCTTCTGCGCGTTCAACGTCGCGGTCTCGAGCGCCTTCTCGCGGTTCTGGAGCCCTTCGTCGGTCGGCTTGCCCGCGAGCGTTGCCTTGGCTGCGACCAACTCGTGCGAGAGCGTCTGCACCAGGTCGGCCGCCTTGTTGACGCTCGAGGTGTACGAGGTCTGCGCGACCTGCTTGAGGTACTGCACGAGCTGCCCGGTGAACGCGTTGACGAGCACGATCGCCTGGGTCGACGTCGGCTGCGTCGACGCGACCGTGATCGTGCCGACGTTCTTGTCGATCGTGGTGTGGATCTGGTTCACGAGCCGCTGCGGCGTCTTGGTCGAGTGCAGCTGGAGCGCGACCCGGTTGGGCACGACGCCGATGCGCAGCAGCAGCTCTTCCTGCGCCAGGCTCGACGAGCTCGGCCGCGTCTTACCCGACACCGCGAGCAGCGTCGCCGCCGCCTTGAACTCCTTCGCCTTGGGCGTCTTCGCGCTGTGTGACGGCGTCAAGAACAACGACGCCGTCAGCGCGACGAGCGCGCAGGCCACGAGGACGCGCCAGCGGCGTCGAAGGACCCTCAGGAATTCGATGGGCTCCACAACTCACTCCGTTCCAACGCAGCCACATCGACGAAGAGATCCCCATCCGGCTGCGGGCCGCTCACCAATTCGAACAGAACCCGCGCCGCGTCGTCGTCACACCGCCCGGCCGCCAACTCGCTCAGACTCAGGATACCGTCGCTCAACTGGTCGACCGGCAGCGGGACCGGCACGAGCCGCAGAATCGACGGGTGCGCCGTCGCCTCCGCGCGCTCGGCCGGTGCTCGCAGCTCCTCGACCAACTTCTCACCCGGACGCGGTCCGTCGATGCGGATCGCGATGTCCGTCCCCACTGCACGCCCCGACAGGCGAATCATCCGCTCGGCGAGGTCGCGGATGTTCACCGCCTCCCCCATCTCGAGCATGAAGACCTCGCCGCCCTCGACGAAGACCGACGCCTGCAGCACGAGCTGCACGGCCTCGTGCACGCTCATGAAGAAGCGCGTCATCTTCGGGTCGGTCACCGTCACGGGGCCACCGCCGGCGATCTGACGCGCGAACGTCGGGATCACGCTGCCCCGGCTGCCGAGCACGTTGCCGAACCGCACCGAGCAGAACCGCGTACCAGCCGGCGCGCTCGAGAGCACGATCTGCTCGCCCACCCACTTCGACGCGCCCATGACGCTCGCAGGACGGACGGCCTTGTCGGTCGAGATGAACACGAAGCGCTCGACGCCGACCGCGATTGCCGCGTCGACGACGTTGCGCGTGCCGAGGATGTTCGTCGCCACCGCTTCGCACGGGTGGCTCTCGAGCAACGGCACGTGCTTGTGCGCGGCTGCGTGGAACACGACCTCGGGCCGATACCGGTGGAACGCGTCGAGGACGACCCGCGCGTCACGGATGTCGGCGAGGACCTGCACGACCTCGACCGCGAGCAGCGCGGCCGCGTCGTGGAGGTGCGTCTCGTCGTGGTCGAGCAGCACCAGGCGCTTCGGCTCGAGCTGTGCGACCTGCCGCGCGATCTCGCTGCCGATCGAACCCGCACCGGTGATGAGCACCGTGCGTCCCGCGAGGAGCGCCCGCACCGCTTCGAGGTCGGTCGACACCTGCTTGCGACCGAGGAGGTCCTCGATGCGCAGGTCGCGCACGTCCTTCACCGTCGGCTCGCCGCGCACGACCTCGCGCACGCCGGGGAGGACCTTGAGCGGCACTCCGGTCGCGTCGGACGTCGCGGCGACGCGCTCGATGAGCGCCCGGTCGGCCGCGGTGACGGCGAGCACGATCTGCTGCACGTCGTAGCGCTTGATCGCGTCGCCGAGGCTGTCGGTGTCGCCGACGACCGGAACACCGAGGAGCGAAAGGCCGTGCTTGCGGCGGTCGTCGTCGACGACGACGACGGGCGAAAGGCCTTCCTGCGGGTGGTCGAGCATCTCTCGCACGATCGTCGCGGCGGCCTTGCCCGCGCCGACGACCGCGATCCGTAGCCCCGCCTCGGGCCGCGCCATGGCGCGGTTGAACGCGAAGAGGCGTGACTGGAAGCGCAACATCCCGAGGAAGTACGTGACCACGAGCGCGCCGAGGATGATCACCGAGCGGGGCATCGGCTCGCTCGTCGCGTAGCTGGCGACGAACAGGACGACGCCCGAGACGAAGCCGGCCGCGAGCACCCGCCGGGCCTCGGCGATGCTCGCGTAGCGCCACACCTGGCCGTAGAGCCCGGCGAGCCAGTTCGCCACGAGGTGCACGCCGAGCGCGAGCGGCAGGAACAGACGAAAGGCGTGCCAGTAGTGCGTCGGGATGTGCCCGTTGAACCGCAGGACGAGGACGAGCGAGTAGGCGGCCGCAGCCAGGAAGAGGTCGAGGGGAAGGAGCGGAACGCTCGCGCGCACCTTCACCAACGTCGTACTGATCCTGCTCGGCCCGCCTCGCATGCCCCTGGCCCCCCGGCTGATGCCGCCCCTGCCAAGTCCTTTCCGCCGCCACGGAAAGGACGAGTCCGCCCAAGAATCTTCGCGCGCAAAGAGTGGTCGACGCCAGGGCTCTGCCAAGTCTTTCTAGAACCGTCACGCGTTCGTTGGGAGCGGGTTGACTACTCTCCGCGCGAAGCGACCGAGCGGTCCGCTGACCTGCACCTCCGCGCCCCGGGGGGCGCGAGCGGCGGGTTCAGGCCTCGTCGGCGGGCGTCGGAGCCGCCTGCGGGGCGGTGGGTGCACCGCCGAGCTCGAGCGTCCCGGCGTCGAGGGCGCGGCGGAAGAAGTCGCTCCGCTCGGTCACCTCCGAGAGCGAGCCCATCGTCTCGACCTCGCCGTTGCGCAGCACGAGCACCCGGTCGCAGATGCTCAGCGTCGACAGCCGGTGGGCGATGATCAGCACGAGCGCGTGGCTCCGCAGCGTCTCGAGCGTCGACTGGATGACCGCCTCGGAGTGCACGTCGAGCGCGCTCGTCGGCTCGTCGAGCACGAGCACCTGGGCACCGCGTGCCAGCGCGCGTGCGATGCCGATGCGCTGGATCTGGCCACCGGAAAGGTCACGGAAAGCCGGGCCGATCTCGGTGTCGTAGCCGAGGTCGAGCGTGTCGATGACCTCGTGCACGTTGGCGAGGTTGGCCGCCGCGATCACCTGGTCGCGCGTGATCGCGGGGTCGAGGAACGAGATGTTGTCGGCGACCGTCGCGTGGAGCAGGCGGGGGTCCTGCGGCACGAGCGACACGTGCCGGTACCAGGACGCGAGCGTGTAGTCCTCCGCCGGCGTCCGGTTCACGAAGATCCCGCCGCCGGTCGGCTGCCGCAGCCGCAGCAGCAGCTGCGAGAGGGTCGACTTGCCGCTCCCCGACGCACCGACCAGCCCGACGATCTCGCCGACCGCGAACGACACGGAGACGCCCGCGAGCGCCTCGGTCTCGCCGTCGTAGCTGAAGCGAACGCCGTCGAGATCGAGCGTGTGCACCGCCTCGAGCGTCACGTGCCCGTCGGGCGTCGCGTGCTCGCGGTAGGTGGTGCGGTTGGCTTCGAGCGTCTCGAGATACGGGAGGCTGTCGATGAACGTCTGGTACGAGTTCTGCAGCTGCTGGCCGTACGACATGCTGCGGATCAGCAACAGCGCGATCGCGCCGAACTCGGTGATGTCGAGCCCGTGCAGGCCGGCGGCCGCGGCCAGCGCGCCGATGATGATCAGCATCCCGAGGTACTGGTACACGGGCGTCGTGAGGTTGTTCACGAACATCGAGCGCTTGCGCAGACTCGCGAGCTGCTTCGAGATGCGGTCGAGCCGGGCGGCGATCGCGTCACGCGCGTGGAAGACGCGCATGTCGCGCGCCATGCGCGTCGCCTCGGTGACCTCCTGCCCGTACGACAGCAGCACCTGCGTGGCCGCGCGGCTGTAGCGCTTCGTGCGCTGCATCACCGGGCGTAGACAGACCGACAGCACGACGACCATGCCGACGAGCAGCAGCGCGGCGAACGCGTTCAACAACAGCGCGCCGACGAGGAAGATCAAGATCGTGATCGCGGCCTCGAGGCCGTTGACGATCGCGCCCAACGAGGTGGTGCCGCGCGTGACGTAGGTGACGAGCGTGGCGAGCGAACCGAGCCGTTCCCGCGATTGCGTCTCGTGGTCGGCGCTCAGGAACTCCGTCATCAGGTAGTTGCGCCGCTCGTACTCCCAGCGCGACATCATCACCGAGCGGCCCCACGCGATCGAGATGTCGAGCGCGGCGGAGGCAACGGTCGAGAGCGCCGCCGCGATCGCGAGGGCTTCGACGCCGAGCGAGAGGTGCAGCGGACCGATCGTCTGGTCGAAGTGGTGGTGCCCCTTCGAGATCACCTCGGCGAGCGGGACGACGAGGACGAGCGTCGCGGCTTGGAAGATGCCGGAGAGGAGCGACAGAAGTCCGAGCCACGTGATCGGAGCCGCGCGGTCACGGAAGTACGTGACCGATCTCAGCTTCGTCGCGTTCGCCGGCATGGCCGACCCGCTCCCTTCCGCCCGGTGCCGCCGCCCGCAGACCGGCGGCACCCATAGCTTCGCAGAAGCTCGCCGGTCACAGGAAGAGCACGCGGAATCGCAGGCTTCCGTAGAGCCGGCCCGCGGACTCCGCGGCCCGCCGCACCCAGGTCGCGCGGCCAGGCTCGGCGATCATGGTCGGGCTCCTAAACACGACCCAGGCCCACGTGTACAGACCGCGCTTCGTCGACGCCCGCGGCAGGCCCTGACGGCGGTAGTCCCGGTAGAGGCGCGCGGAAAAGCGACCGCGGTCGAAGGCCTGGCGGGCGATCGCGCGCGTTCCGACGCGGTAGCGGTAATGGACGACGGCACCGGGCGCGAAGCCGATCGTGCTGCCCGCACGCAGCTGCGCGCGCCACGACCACTCGACGTCCTCGCACTGCGCGTAGGCGTCGTCGAACCCACCGGTCGACGTGAACACGTCACGCCACACCCCGACGTTCCCCGACGGCGCGAACGGCAGGAACCGGTTCGAGCGCGGGATGCCGTCGGCCCGCAGCGGCCGCGAGACCGAGACGTCTTCCGAGTTGAGCTGGTCGGCGTCGAGCGGGCCGGTGACGATGTCGAACTCGCTCGCGGCCGACGCGAGCGACGCGAGCCATTCGGGCCCGACGACGTCGTCGGCGTCGCAGAACGCGAGGAAGTCACCGCGGGATTCGGCCACTCCCGCGTTGCGCGCGGTCGCCGCGCAGGTCGGACCGGCGGCGTCGACGACCCGCAAACCCGGCAGGCGCGGTCCCCACTCGGCGACGACGGCGCGCGTCGCGTCGGTCGAGCCGTTGTCGGCGACGACGACCTCCCACGGCGCCTCGTAGCGCTGCGCCGCGAGCGCGGCGAACTGGTCGGCGATGGTCGTCGCGCCGTTGCGCACGGGGACGACCACGGTCACCAGTCGCGGGGAAGAGCGCACCGAGGGTGGGGTTACCATGGATTCCCTGGACGGTACCGGAGGGGCCCGGTACCGAGCCGAGACCGACGCGGGCACGACGACGGATGGATTCCTTGGCGGGGTTGCGAGAGCCGAACGCGGCGTTCCCCGACGACCGCGCTCGGACGCGCGCGATGACGCTGTCGGTCGTGATCCCTTCCCGTGATGTCGAGACGGTACTGCCGCGCCAGCTCTCGGCCCTCGCGGCCCAGTGCGTCGTCGACGGCGACCGCGAAGTGATCGTCGCCGACAATGGATCGACCGACGCGACGCGAGCCGTCGCGAGCGCGTCGGGCATCGCGAACGTGCGCGTGATCGACGCGTCGGGCCACGCGGGGCGCCACCACGCGTGCAATGTGGGCGCGCGCGCGGCGCGCAGCGACGCGATCGTGTTCCTCGACGCCGACGACGAGATCGCGCCGGGATACCTCGACGCGATGGCATCGGCCCTGCGCGAGCACGCAGTGGTCGCGGCGCGACTCGACCACTCCGCCGATCCGGACTGGATGCGCGGCGTCGGCAGCACGGTGCAGACGAGCGGGTTGCAGGACGAGTTCGGCTTCCTCCCCCACGCGGCCGGCGCGACGCTCGGGTTCCAGAAGCCGGCGTTCGACGAGATCGGCGGGTTCCACGAGCGCATGACGTACTGCGAGGACGTCGACATCTGCTGGCGCGCGCAGCTCGCGGGCTACGACCTCGCGTTCGCGCCCGACGCGGTGCTCCGCTACTCGTCGCGCCCTGACCGCGCGGGCATGCACGTGCAGCACCGCAACTACGGCGCCGCGCAGGCGCTGCTCTACCGGGAGTTCCGCGCTTGGGGGATGCCCCGCCGGCCTGCGAAGGCCGTCGGCGAGGACTGGATGTCGGTCGCGCGCGGCTTCGTCGCGCGCGACACGGGCTCGGAGCGCGCGCGGTGGGCGCGCCGCGCGGGACGCAACCTCGGACGACTCGTTGGCAGCCTGCGCTACCGGGTGTGGTACCCGTGACCGCGCCCGAGCTCGGCGTCACCTACGACGACGCGTTCTACCAATCGCTCGACGCCGACGTGTCTGCGTCGGCCGCGACCATCGCACCGATCGTCGTCGACCTCCTGCACCCCACGTCGGTGCTCGACGTCGGCTGCGGGCGCGGCACGTGGCTCGCGGCGTTCGCGCGGCTGGGCGTGAACGATGTACTCGGCGTCGACGGGGCGCACGTCTCGGCGCGCGACCTCGAGATCCCGCCCGCGGCGTTCCTCGCGCACGACCTGACGCAGCCGCTCCGACTCGGCCGGCGCTTCGACCTCGTCATGTCGCTCGAGGTCGCCGAGCACCTCGACGAGCAGTACGCGTCGGCGTTCGTCGAATCCCTCGTCACCCACGGCGCGGCCGTGCTGTTCTCGGCCGCGGTGCCGGGGCAGGGCGGCGCCGGCCACGTGAACGAGCAGTGGCCGAGCACCTGGGCCGCACGCTTCGCCGAGCACGGTTACGTGCCGGTCGACGCGGTCCGGCCGAAGGTCTGGACCGACCGTCGCGTCGCGTACTGGTACGCGCAGAACGTGCTCCTCTTCGTCGACGGCACCGACGCCGCGACCAGCGCCGTGCGCGCCGCGTGCCCTTCGGCGCCGGCGCTGCTCGACGTCGTGCATCCGGGTCTGCTCGCGGCGGTCGCGGCCACTCGCCGGCAACCGGCGCCCCCGTCGTTGACGCGCGCGCTGCGCGCCGTTCCCGCGGCGGCACGGCGCGCGCTGCGCAACCGGATGGGGCGCGACCGATGAGCGAGCTCACGCGGCGTATCGAGGCCCCGTTGCGCGGTGCGCGCCGGCGGATCGTGCGCGCGCTGCCCGCGGACCGACGCATCAAGGGCCTCGGCGGAGCGAAGGGCCGCGGGTGGCTGCAGGCGCGCCGGCTCGTCGCGCCACTGATGCAGCGGCCGGTCACGCTGTCGACGCGCGCCGGGCTCAAGCTGCGCGTGAGCGCCGATCCGGTCGACGAGCAGATCGCGCAGCACGTGCTCGGCCCACACCGCACGCAGTACTTCCCACCGTGGCCGCACGGCGCGCCGCACGCGCCCTGCATCCTCGACGTCGGCGCGCACCACGGCCTCTACGCGGCCGCCGCGCTGCACGAGTACCCCGGCTCGCGCGTCGTGTGCGTCGAGCCGAGCGCGGAGGCGTTGCCGATGCTGCGCGCCAACCTCGACCTCAACGGCTTCGCGAGCCGCGCCCGCATCGTGAACACCGCGCTCGCGCCGGCCGCGGGCGAAGCGACCTTGCAACACGCGGCCGACGGCTCGTGGGGCTACTCGCTCTACGAGGACGCGGAGTCGTCGACGGGCAGCGAGGTCGTGTCGCTCGCGACGCTCGACGAGATCCTCGCCGGCGCGAGCCCCGAGATCGTGAAGTGCAACGCCGAGGGCGCCGAGTACAGCCTCATCGAGCAGATCGAGCGCACCGCCGTACGACCAATGCTCATGATCGTGATGGTGCACCCGCAGTTCGGTGACATGGCGCAGCTCGTCGCACGGGCGGAGGCGATGGGCTACCGCGTCGACAGTGTCGGCTGGGAAGCGCGGCCCGCGTTCCAGATGTGGCGCACGGGATGAGCGAGCGGATCACCGAGGGCCACGACGGACCCGGGATCCTCGTCAACCTCGAGCCCGCGTCGCGCGCGACCGTCGTCGCGTTCGGCGGGCTGACGACCGACGGCGAAGTTCCGAAGTTCGAGTTCTTCCGATTCCTCTCGACGTTCGGCGCGCGGTACGTGCTGCTGCGCGACCACGAGCAGGCCTGGTACCACCTCGGGGCGCGGGACGTCGCCGACACGATCGACGGCGTCGGCGAGCACCTCGCGTCGCTGCTCTCACCCGACGAGCTCCGCCACGCCGTGTTCACCGGCGGCAGCATGGGCGGCTTCGTCGCCCTGCTGCTCGGCAGCCGGCTCCAAGTCGGCGAGGTGCAGGCGTTCGCGCCACAGACGTTCATCTCACGCGTTTTGCGCCGCTACCACAAGGATTTCCGCTGGCAGAAGCAGGTCAACAAGACGTGGGCGAGCGTCGGCACGCGGCGCACGTACTACGACATCAAGGGCGCGCTGCGACGCACGCAACGCCGACACGCGGTGCCGCTGCACATCCACGTCGGCACGATGGCGACCGACCAGCGGCACGTGCAGCGCATCGCGCGCATCCCCGGCGTGCACGTGCACACCTACGACGAGGTCGCCGACCACAACATCGCGGGTGCGCTGGTCGACACCGACCGGCTGCGACCGTTGTTCGAGGCGTCGATCGCGCGCGTCAATGCCGGCGCGTGAAGGCTTCCGTGAGCCGCTCGACGGCGGACCGCTCGTAGAACTGCCAGATCGCGCTGTCGGTCGCGAGCAACCGCGATGAGAGCGCGCCGACGACACGCGCGCTGTAGATCGTGTTCGCGTTGCGGCTCTTCAGCTCGACGGTGAGCGCCGCGGCGGCGGGCGCGATCACCGCGAGGTCGGACGGCTTCGTGACGACGTCCTCGTAGCGGAGGACGCGCGCCCGCGGCAGGTGCTCGACGTACTTCTCGAAGTACCACGAGAGCAGCGAGATCTGTCGGTCGTAGCGGTCGGAGATGCGATCGAGCCGCGGCCCGAGCGCCGGGTCGATCCTCTCGGCGATCGGCGCGCGCCCGGTGCGCTTGAAGTCGACGGTGTTCCACGACGCCAGAGTCGCCAGCGGGTTGCGCACGAGCGCGACACACGGGAACCGCTCGACGAGCATCGGCAGCGCGGCCGTGAACGCCGCCGGGTGCTTCACGATCAACGTGAACGGCTCCTGCGCGGGCGCGTCGAGCTCGAGCCAGCCCATGTTCGACTCGATCTCGCGCGACGCGAAGCGCGCCCACAGCCGATCACCGAGCCGGCCGGGCACCGCGCCGAGCACCCCGCGCCACCGCGGCACCTCCTCGCGGGCATGGTTGCCGCCCTTCGGCACCACCTTCGACTTCGCACGCCCCTCGCTCGCGAGCAGCGCGCGCTGCTCGGCGAAGAACGCCGCGAGCGCGTCGACGAAGTCGGCCCGGCCGAACAGGCCCGACGGCAGTGGCTCGTCGAGCGCGACCGTGCCCGCGAGGCGGTTCAGGAGCGAGCACACCAACGTGGTTCCCGATCGCTGGGGACCGGTCAGCACCACGTCGCCGCCCGCGACGGGGTGGGACTCGCCCACCACGCTCAGCCCGGCTCCGCGCGGCTGCGCAGATGCTGGGCGAACGACGGGTCGTGCGCGAGGTCGCCCGCGGCGATCGCGTCGTCGATCGCGTGCGCGTCGAGCGTGTACACCGAGCGGTAGTACTCGCGCAGACCCGACTCGCCGCCCGCCTGGTACACGTCCCACCAGCGCGCCTTGAAGTCGCGTCCTACCGGCGACGGGATCGGCCGGTGCGCGACGCGCCGGAACACGTTCTTCACGTCCTCGAGCCGTTGCCGGCGGATCGACTGCCACGACCGCAGCCGCTTCACCTTGTCGACGAACTGGTCTTCGCTCTGGATCATGAAGTGGTGCAGCACCGGTTCCTCGGTGCCCTTGTCGTGGGGAACCTCGGGACACCAGTGCTCGTGGGTGAGCGTTTGCAGCCAGTCGCCCCGGTAGAACGACTTGCCCATGCGGTAGCTCGTGTGGAGCGGGCTCTGCGGACCGGTCGTGCGGTACACGCGCCGGCACTCGACCGGCCCGTCGGCGTAGTCGCGCGCGGTCGGGAGGAACAGCTTCTGCGCGTAGCTCACCGCGACGCGATCGGAGGGCACCGCGGCGAGCAGCTCGCGCGGGCCGACGCCGTCCTTCCAGAAGAACTCGTCGGAGTCGGAGACGCCGGCCCAGTCGACCGTGTGATGCGCGCGCAGGTCGGTCAGCATCTGGATCCGCACCTTCTGGCGGTCCATGAAGTCGCGGAAGACGACCGTGCTCACCTGGTCGCCGAAGCTGTGCAACACGTCCTGCGTGTCGTCGCGGCTCGCGTGATCGCCCACCGCGATGTGGTCGACACCCCAGTCGAGGTGATGCTCGATGTTGCGTCGGATGAGGTCGGCCTCGTCGTGCGCCAGCAACAACAGCACGATCACGACGCGCTCCAATCGATCCCGTAGCGATCGGCGAGCTCGCGGTTCGGATCACGGAAGCGCTCGTCGAGCGCGGCACGCGCCGCGGGATCGATCGCGTACTCGTGGCGCGCCACGTTGTGACGGGTGAACGCCGGACGGTGGGGCGCGAGGTCGAGATGCGTGAGCACGCGGTCGTAGGTCGCGTCGGGATCGTGAGCGAGGTCCTCGCTGCGGATCACGAGGAGCTGGTCGCGCGCGAACCACTGCAACCAACGATCGAGCTGTTCGGCGTAGCGCCCGCGAGCCGCATAGCTGTAGAGCGGCACGGGACCGCGCACGCCGGGGTCGGTGCCGTCGGTCATGCGCGCGAGCGCGCCGTCGATCCGCTCGGGCTCGGCCGCGATCGCGTCGAGAAGCGCCAGCGTTTCCACGCCCGTCTCGACGTTCATCTGGTGGTGCGCCGCCGCCCGGTCCACGGGATTGCGCAAGATCGCGACGAGCCGCGCGTGCGGGATCGTGCGCGCGGCGCGCTCCGGCACGAGCGGGTGCATCAGGTAGTAGGGCGTCTTCTCACCGGTGAGCGTGACGCGCTCCGTCTGCTCACGCCGGCGCTCCATGCGGGCCACCGGCGGGAAGAAGGAGCGGTAATAGTGCTCGCCCTTCGCCCAGTGGTTGTCGAAGAAATGGACCTCGCCGACACCCGGCTCGACGACGATGTCGGGGTGCTCCTTGAGGTACCGCATGAGCGACGTCGTTGCGGCCTTCTGCGCGCCGACGATGACGAAGTCGGGGAGGCTGCGACGCCCGGCCGTGAGGGTGCGGTAGCGCGGGCGGAGCTGCGACGTCGCGCGCCGGACCGTCTCGGGAAGTCGCGACACGCTCAAACCTACCGCAGCCGCGACCGCTAGGTTCCGGGAGGTGGAGCCGACGACGGTCGTTTACATCGCCGGCTACGGGCGCAGCGGGAGCACGCTCCTCGACCTCCTCCTCGGCCGTCTCGACGGCTGGTTCTCGATGGGCGAGTTCCGCTTGTTCTGGTGGGCGTTGCGCGACCACTGGCGCTGCGGATGCGGACACGATGTCGAGGACTGCCCGGTGTGGTCCGCAGTGCTCGCGGACGCGAAGGTCGCGCCCGTGCTCGACGTCATCGCCGACCTGCGCGAGACGGTGCGGGTGCGCCGCGTGCCCGCGCTCGTGCGACCCGCGTTGCTCGGGAGCCACCGCGCCGCGCGCGACCGCTTCGCGGCGACGCTCGACGCGATCTACGGCTCGACGCAGCGCGTCACCGGCGCGCGGGTGCTCGTCGACTCGTCGAAGGACCCGATGTACGGGCTCGTGATGTGCTCGCTGCCGAACGTGCGCGTGCACGTCGTGCACCTCGTGCGCGACAGCCGCGCGGTGACGTTCTCGTGGCAGCGCAAGAAGGCGCGTCCGGAGATCGAGAAGAAGGAAGCGTTCCTCCCGCAGCACGGTCCGCTCCACACGAGCCTCGAGTGGGACCTGCGGCACTCGCTCGTGCAGGTGCTCGGCCGCGAGGCTCCCGCCTACACGCGGGTCACGTACGAGGCGCTCGCGAGTGATCCGATCGGAACGCTCGACCGGATCACCGAGGCGGTCGTGGGCCGGTCGGCCACGGAGCTCGGCGCGTCGTTCGAACGGCGTGAGGTCGAGAACCACACGGTCGCGGGGAACCCGATGCGGTTCCAGCCGGTCGGCCTCGATCTTCGCGTCGACGAGGAGTGGCGCGGCGCGCTCCCGGCGCGCGACCGCCGGCTCGTCACGACGCTCACGTATCCGCTGTTGCGCAAGTACGGCTATCACTGAGCGATGGCGATCAGCGTTCCCCCGCTCCCGAAGGGTGTGCGGCCGATCGTCGGGGACCACCTCGCGCCCCTCGCACTGGGCGCGCGCGAACGCCGGTGGCGCTCCGCGGTGAACTACGCGGCCGTCGTGCGGCGGCGGGTGCTCCCCGCACCACGGCTGCCCGAGCATCCGGCGTACCCGAAGCTGTTCGTCGTCGGCTGCCCGCGGTCGGGCACGAGCTGGGTGCAGGCGATCATCACGGCGCAGCCGCGCGTGATCTCGAGCTCCGAGTCGCACGCGTACGAGACGATCTTCGAGAACACCGTGAACCGCGCCGGATCGCGCATCGACGCGTGGACGAAGGTGCTGCACCGGCACGACCTGAGCGAGCGCGAGGCGCGCTGGGTCGGGCTGCACTGGTGGGTGAACCGCGCGACGTTGCTCGACCTCATCGGCTGGGCGCTCCATCAGGGCGAAGCTGATCGTGCCGAGGTCGCGGAGCGCGTGATCCAGGGCGTGTTCGATTCGTACTTCTTCGAGATGGGCGGCGACCCGCAGCACGTGCTGCTCGAGAAGACGCCCGGTCACCTCAACGACTCGGCGCGCATCCTCCGCCGATATCCGGACGCGCGTGTGATCGAGGTCGTGCGCGACGGGCGGGACGTGTGCGTGTCGCTGCAGATGCAAGGGCTCACCGCGGCGTGGCCGCCGAAGGACCGGCGCGGCCAGATCGAGCTGTGGGTGCGCTCGATGCAGCGCGGCGCGGCGCTGCACGCCGATCCCGCGCTCGCCGACCGCGTGCTGCGCGTCCGCTACGAGGACATCAAGGCCGATCCGCCGGCGCACATCGCGCGCCTCCTCGCGTTCGCAGGACTCGACGCGGGCGCGGCGGAGATCGCGACGACGGCCGAGCTCACCGACTTCGGCCGGCACCAGAACACGGGGGCCGGCTCGCACACGCGCAAGGGCAGCGTCGGCGACTGGCGCAACCACTTCACGCCCGACGACGAGGCGCTCTTCCGCGAGCTCGCGACCGCGGAGTTCGAAGCTGCGGGCTACCGCTTCGACTGACGCACTCCGTCGCGCCGCGTCGTTGCGAGCGCGACGGCGAGCAGGCCGCGGTAGCGCGTGAGCGAATCCGGCTCGCTGCGCAGCGCCGCGAGCGCGTAGCGCCACGCCTCGCGCCGCAGTCCGAGCGCGGCGGCGCTCGATCCCGCGACCCCCTGGAAGTTCGCGCGCCGGTGGCGAGGTGCAGCGGCGCCGGTGACGGGATCGCGCAGCACCGCGGCATAGGCATCGAGGATGCGGACTGCGGCCTCGTAGCGCTGACGGTCGAACGCGCGCCCCGGCTGCGAATACCGCAGCACGAGGGGCTCGTGGATCATGCCAACCGTCTGGTGCGTGCGCGCGAGCACCTCGCGCACGCGCCAGCCGAGCGCGGTGTTCTCACCGAAGCGCAAGAGCTCGTCGTAGCCGCCGGCGGCGTCGAACACCGCTCGGTCGAGCGCGAACGCGCCCGGCAGGTACGGCCCCACGAGTTGGGGCGCGGCACCGCTGCGCTCGGGCACGCACGAGACGTGGTCGCGCTCGTCGGCCGACACGCGCGTCCACCCCGAGACCACGACCGCCCAGCCGTTGTCGTCGGCCGCGGCGCGGAAGCGCGCGAGCGCGTCGGGCACGAGCTCGTCGTCGCTGTCGAGGAACACGAGGCGGTCGCCGTGTGCCGCGCGTGCACCGGTGTTGCGAGCCGCGCACACCCCGCCGTTCGGCTGAGTGAGGAAGCGCACGCGCTCGTCGGCGTAGCCGCGCACCACCGCTTCGGTGTCGTCGGTCGACCCGTCGTCGACGACGACGATCTCGAAGCTCGGCTCGGTCTGGTGCAGCACGCTGTCGAGCGCGCGCGGGAGCAGCGCGGCGCGGTTGTAGGTCGGGACGACGACGCTGAACGTGACCATGCGCGCTTCAGCCGCGCAGGAACCAGTAGTCGCGCTTGCCGAGCCGCCCCATGAGACCGTCGTAGAGCGCGACCACGCGCGCGCTCACGCGCGCGAGCTTGCGATCGTCTCGCGCGACGGTCGACGCGATCGCGGCGAGCGTCCAGCCGGTCCAGCGGAGGGCGGAGCCGCGCAGCTTGCGCACCGAATGGTCGACGTACACGCCGTTGCGCATCGAGTAATACAGGCGCAGAACCGACGGCGTGACGCCGTGACGGCGGTTGCCCTTCGTGGGATGGATCACGATCGCGTGCTCGTCGTACATCACGTGGTAGCCCGCGGCGCGCAGGCGCTCGGAGTACTCCCAGTCCTCGTGACCGACGAAGAAGTCGTCGCGCGGGAAGCCGATCGCCTCGATCACCGTGCGGGGCACGACGATGCCGTTGAACGTGATGCGTCGGCGCTCGATCGCGCCGAGCGCGGGATCGGAGTGCTGGAGCACGGTGTGCACGGCCTCCTCGGCGCTGCGTTCGAGGCGCGCGTTCAGCGCCCCCCATCGCAGACCCGACGCGGTCATGCGCAACGACTCCGACTCGAGCCGCTCGAGGCAGCCGGGGTCGGTGAAGGTGTCGTGCTCGAGCGACCAGATGTACTCGCAAGCGTCGTCGCGGAGCGCTTCCTCCCAGCCCCGACGGTGGCCGGCGCCGACACCGGCATTCTCCGGCAACGGGAGCAGCGTGATCCACGGGAAGTCGGAGCGGACCATCTCGGCCGTGCCGTCGGTGCTGCCGTTGTCGACCACGATCGTGCGCGCCGGCCGCACGGTCTGGGCCTCGATGCCCTGCAGCACACGCGCCAGCGAGTCGCGCGCGTTGAAGGCCAGCACGACCGCGACGAAGACCCCGGCACGCGAAAGCGGAGTGCTCGGCGACGAGTCCCGACTCATTGGCTCGGGCCCCGATCCCGCCATCGAGCGAACGATACTGTACGCAAACTCTCGTCCGTCCGAGGAGCGCGGCCTCGTTGGCTCCCGAGTTCAGCGTCGTGATCCCCACGTTCGGACGTCCCGAGTTCCTCGCGGCGGCGATCGACTCGGTGCTCGCGCAGACGGTCACGGATTTCGAGGTCGTCGTGGTCGACGACGCGAGCCCGCAAGCCGCAGTGCTGCCGCCGGATTCGCGCGTTCGGCTGGTGCGGCGCGCCACCAACGGCGGGCCGCCCGCGGCGCGCAACAGCGGGATCGACGCGGCGCAGGGCCGGTACGTCGCGTTCCTCGACGACGACGACGTCTGGACCCCCGACCGGCTCGCGCTCGCGCGCGCCGGCCACGACCGCGCGCCGGTCGCGATCTGCTGGCAGGCGACGCTCGGCGACTCGACGACTCCCCCGCACGGGCGCCGGCTCGACGGCAACGTCGGCGACGTGGTGCTCGACGGCATGACGCCCCACCTCGGCGCGACGAGCATCGAGCGCGAGCGCGCGCCGCGCTTCGACGAGCGCTACGGAAGCTGCGAGGACGTCGACTGGTGGCTCCGCGTCGCACAGACCTTGCCGGTCACGACGACGCCGCAGGTCGGGCTGCGGTACCGCTACCACGGCGGCCCGCGGGAGCGGACGGGCATGCGGGCGCGGGTCGACGACGCGCAGACGCTGCTGCGCGAGCACCGCGACTGGTTCCGCGCCCATCCGCACGCCGAGGCGTTCCGGCTCGAGCGTCTGGGCCTGTCGGCGCTGCGCGTGAACGACCGTGGTCTCGCGCTGCGCTCGTTCGCGCGGTCGTTGCGACTGCGTCCCGACGCGCGCACCGCGTGGCACGCACTGCGCGCGCTGGCGCCGCGCCGCGCCCAGGTCGATGCCTGAACGCGCGCCGTTCCCGTTCGTCGTCGGCTGCGGCCGTTCGGGCACGACGCTCATGCGGGCGCTGCTCGACGCGCATCCACAGATCGCGGTGCCGTTCGAGTCGTATTTCCCGGTGTGGTTCGCGCGCGACCAAGCGCGCTACGAGAGGTCGAGCGGCTTCGATGTCGCGAGCTTCCTCGACGACCTGCTCGCGCACGAGTCGTTCGCACGTTGGAGCCTCGATCCGGAGGCCGTGCGGACACACCTCTCGACGACGGCGCCGGCGAACTATCCGGACGCGATCCGAGCGTGCTTCGCGCTGTACGCGAGCGCGCACGGCAAGCCGCGCTACGCCGACAAGACACCCCTGTTCGTGACGCACATCCCACTCCTCTCGTCGCTGTTTCCCGAGGCGGTGTTCGTGCATCTCGTGCGCGACGGCCGCGACGTCGCGCTCTCCCGCACCGAGGTCGCGTGGGGCACGGGCCAGTTCGCGCAGGAGGCCCTCAACTGGCGCGACCAAGTGGAGCAGGGACGGCGGGACGGGCGCGCGCTCGGCGACGTGCGCTACTGCGAGGTGAAGTACGAAACGCTGCTCGACGATCCCGAGGCGGTCGCGCGCCGGCTCTGCGAGTTCATCGCCGTCGACTTCGACCCGGCGATGCTGCGCTACCACGAGCAGGCCGACGCGGTGCTCGAATCACAGCCCTTCCCCGACGAGCACCAGAACCTCCGGCGACCGCCGACGAAGGGGCTCCGCAGCTGGCGCGCCGACCTCGAGCCCGGGCGGGTCGCCCTGTTCGACTGCCTCGCGGGCCGGACGCTGAGCCGCTTCGGCTACGAGCGCACGACCGCGCGGCCTTCGGTCCGTACCCGGCTCCACGCGCTCGCCGCCGAGGCCCGCCACACCGCGACGAACGGCTACCGGCGCTCGCGGAGCCTCGTTTGGCGTGCCGTATACTCCCGCGCCGCGCCCTGAAGGGTCGCGTCGAGGTGGAGCATTCGGTTGGAGCGGGACGCCCAGACCACGACGCGACAGCGCTTGACCGGGCGGCTGCCGCTCTCGCTTCGCAAGCTTCCGTATCGCGCGGCCGACAGCGCGGTCGCCTTGTACGACGCTCCGAAGTTCAAGCGTGATCTCCCCACCGTCGCCACCGCGCTCGAGGGCGTCGGCGACGGGTCCGAGCTACGACCGGTCTACGACCGCTACGTCTCGACGATCTCCTCGTGGGACTGGGCCGTCGCCTGGCGCACGGCGGTCGCGCTCGACGCGCTGTGCGACGCGCTGCGACCGCGCCGCATCCTCGACCTCGGCTCCGGCTTCAGCACGTACGTCGAGTGTCGCTGGGCGCAGAACGCGCAACCCGAGACCGAGATCGTGTCGGTCGACGATTCGCCCGAGTGGTTGGAGACGACGCGCGGCTTCCTCGCGGGTGAGGGGCTCTCGTGCGAGCTCATCGCACGCGCCGACCTCGGGTCGCTGCCCGCCGGCGCGTTCGACCTCGCGTTCGACGACATGGGCCGCGTGGAGCAGCGTGCAGAGGCGATCGACACGCTTGCGCGCGTGATGGCACCCGGCGGCGTCGTCGTGCTCGACGACATGAACGTGCGCGGTTACCGCGCCGAGGTGCGCGCCCGGCTCGACCGCGCGGGCTGGCCGCTCTACAGCCTCCGCAAGCAGACGATCGACCAACGCGGCCGCTTCGCGATGCTCACCGCCGCGCCCCGGCGCTAGTCCTCTGCTCGAGCCGCGCCCCATGACGGCCGCGCCGCGATCGTCGCTGCGCTTCGGCGTGATGTGCACGGGCACGGTCTTCGACGCGTGGCAGGCACGTTGTCTCGACGCGCTGCTCGCGGTCGACGGCGTGGAACCTGGTCTCCTGATCGTGGACGCGCGTCCGCGCCTGTCGCACCGCGCCGGCGATCGCGTCACCCGGCTCGTTCGCAGCGAGAACCTGCTCTGGAAGGGCTTCAACGACGGATTCGTCGCGCGCCGGTCGCAGGCGCTGCGCAAGGTCGACCTCGGCGAGACGTTCGCGAGCGTGCCCCGCATCGACTGCACGGTCACGAAGCGCGGGAAGTGGTCGGAGCTCTTCGACGCCGCCGACGTCGAGATCATCCGTCGCCACGAGCTCGACTTCCTGCTCCGGTTCGCGTTCGGCATCGTGCGCGGCGACGTCCTCACCGCGGCGCGCTACGGCATCTGGTCGTTCCACCACGACGACGAGGCCGTGGTGCGCGGCGGTCCGCCGTGCTTCTGGGAGATCTACGACCGCGATCCCGTCAGCGGCGTGATGCTGCAGCGCCTCACCGAGCGGCTCGACTCGGGCGTGGTGCTGCACAAGGGGTTCGTGCGCACGGCGGCGACGTCGTACGCGCGCAACAGCGATGCGGTCCACTTCGCGGGCGCGGCGTTCCCGGCGAAGATCTGCCGCGACATCCTCGCGGGACACGATTCCCACGTGACCGCGGCCCCGACGGAATCGAAGGCACCCATCCGTCACAACCCCACGAACCGGCAGATGCTGCGCTTCCTCGCGCGGCAGGCGCGCAGCTTCGTCACCGGACAGGTGCAGTCGAGCGTGCGGCGCGACCACTGGAACGTCGGCGTCGTCGACGCACCGATCGCGCGCTTCGTCGATCCGTCGTTCGCGCCGGCGATCCGGTGGCTGCCGCGCGCGACGAGCCGCGAGGTGTACGTCGCCGACCCGTTCGGCACCCGCGGCCGGGAACCCAACGACAACGGCACCGGCACCGGCGAGTCGATCCTCGTCGAGGCGTTCGACCAACGCACACAGCTCGGCGACATCCGCGCGCTCGACGTGCAGACCGGCCGGCTCGGCGAACGCGCCGTGCTGCCGGACGCGGTGCACATGTCGTATCCGTACCTCGTGCGCCACGACGGCGACCTCTTCTGCATGCCCGAGGCCGCGCGCGGGCGGGGGGTGCGCCTGTTCCGCGCGCGTCGTTTCCCGGACGACTGGGAGGACCTCGGCGTGCTCGTTCCCGACGTCGCCGCCGTCGACCCCACGGTGTTCGAGCACGACGGTCGCTGGTGGTTGTTCTTCACCGACCGCGACGTCGACTCGAACGCCGCACTTCACGTCTGGCACGCGCCCGCGCTGCGCGGCCCGTGGTCTCCGCACGCGGCGAACCCGGTGAAGACCGACGTGCGCTCGGCGCGTCCCGCGGGCACACCGTTCGTGCACGAAGGCCGGCTCTACCGGCCCGCGCAGGACTGCTCGGAGACCTACGGCGGCGCGATCGCGATCAACGACGTGGAGGAGCTGACGACCGACCGTTTCCGTGAGCGCGTCGCGCACCGCGTGCGCCCCGAGCCTTCGTCGCGGTATCCCGCGGGGCGCCACACATTGAGCGCGATGGGCAATCAGACGTTGATCGACGGCAAACGGCGCACGTTCCGCGGCCGCACGGTCGCGAGCGCGATCGAGGCGAAGCTGCGGCGCGGGCTCGCCCGCGCGCGCTGAAGGGCACCGTGCGCGTCCTCTACGTGATCGAGGCCCTCGGCGAGGGCGGCACCGAGATGTCGCTCGCGCAGCTGCTGCCCGGGCTGCGCGACGTGGGCGTCGAGCCGATCGTGGTCGCGCTCAAGTCGCGCGGCGCCGAGGGCGTCGAGCACTCGCTGCGCGCCGACAACTTCGACATCCGCGTGCTGGAGCCCGGGAACCTGCTCGCGCAGGCGCGGCAGCTGCGCACGATCATCGGCGCCGAGGATCCCGCGCTCGTGCACACGATGCTGTGGCGCGCCAACCAGGTCGCGCGGCTCGCGAACCTGCGGCGCGTGACGTTGCTCACGAGCCTCGTGAACGAGAGCTACGGGGCGGCGCGCCTCGCCGACCCGCACGTGCGGCGCCGCAGCCTCCGCCTCGCGCAGGCCGTCGACGTGACCACCGCGCACCTCCTCACCCACGCCTTCCACGCGGTGTCGCAATCCGTGAAGGACGCAGAGATCCGCGGTCAGCGGCTGGCGGCGGCGCGCATCACGGTCGTGCCGCGCGGGCGCGACGACGGCCGGCTCGGCGCGCCGTCGCAGGAGCGCACGCAACAGCAGCGGCGCGCCGCGGGCATCGCCGACGACGCGCTCGTGCTCGTGAACGTCGCGCGGCAGGAGTACCAGAAGGGCCACCGCCATCTCGTGGCCGCGATGCACGCGGTCGTCGAGCGGCAGGCGAACGCGCAGCTGTTCGTGGCCGGCCGTAGCGGCACCGAGACCACGGCGCTGGAGCAATTGCTCGCGACCACGAACACGGGCGCGAACGTTCACTTCCTCGGCCACGTACCCGCGGTCGGCGACTTCCTCGCGACCGGCGACGTGTTCGTGTTCCCCTCGCTCTACGAGGGAATGCCCGGCGCGGTGATCGAGGCGATGGCCATGGCGCTCCCGATCGTCGCGAGCGACATCCCGTCGGTCCGTGAGGTCGTGGAGCCGGGCGTGAACGCGCTCCTCGTCGATCCGTCCGACCACCGCGCGCTGGCCGACGCGCTGCTCACGTTGCTCGCCGATCCCGCGCGGCGGCGCGCGTTCGGCGCCGAGAGCCGCCGCATCTTCGAGTCGCGCTTCCGCCTCGACGCGTCGGTGCGCGCGATGTACGCGCTCTACGAGCGCCTCACCGGCTGACCCGTTCGGCGAAGAGCGCTTCCCACGCGCGCAGGCTCGTGTCGAGGCCGAAGCGCTCGACGCAGCGCGCCCGCGCTGCGGCACCGAGTCGCGCGCGCAGACCCTCGTCTTCCACCAGCCGGCGCGTCGCGCCGACGAGCGCGTCGAAGTCGTCGACCGCGACGACGAAGCCCGTAGCGTCGTTCTCGATGACGTCGGCGGCCCCGGGCACGTCGGTCGCGACCGCCGGAAGGCCCGCCATCCCGGCCTCGATGAGCACGCCGGGCATCCCCTCGTTCGGCGCGCTCGTGAGCACGAGCACGTCGGATTCGGCGAGCAACGACGGGATGTCGTCGACGCGACCGAGCACCTTCACGGCGTCGGTCGCGGCCGCGCGCACGCGGTCGAGCAACGGCCCGTCGCCCGCGACCGACGCGCGCACCTCGGTCCCCGAGCTGCGCAGCGCGCCGACGATCTCGAGGAACCGCAGCGGTCGCTTCGCGTCGTCGAGATGGCCGACCCACACAAGGTGAACCGGGAACACGGCGGCGGGGCGATGCACGTGAAAGGCAGCCGGATCGCGACCGTTCGGGATCACCCGCAGCGCGCTCGCGGCGACGCCGTACGAACGGGCTTCGTCGGCCGCGGCCTCCGACACCGCGACGACCGCGCCCGCGCGCAGCAGCAGCGTGCGGTACACCCATCCGCGCGCGCCGCCCAGTCGCGTGTGATTCGCTCCGATCTTCAGCGCGACGACGCGTTCGCGCGGCACGCCCGCGAGCACCGCGTACTTGAGCGGCTCGCTGCCGTGCACGACGACCACCGCAGGATCCTCGTGGCGGAGCAGCCTGCGCAGTCGCAACACGGCGCGAGGATCGACGCCCGCGCGCCGCAGCGGCCCGTCGGGCACGGTGAGCGCCCAGTCGGGTTGCAGCGCGCCGGCCGGCCCCGCGAACAAGGTGAGCGTTCGGTGCCGCACCGCGGCGCCGTCGAGCGCGGTTCGGAGCTCGCGCGCGTACGTCTGCGCGCCGCGCGCGAGATCGACCGGCAAGACGTGGAGTACGAGCGGCGCGCGCATCCGGGGAGTCTCACCGGGCGCGCGACGAGTCGCAAAAGTCGCCGCGTAGGCTGCGCGGCGCGTGAACCTCTCCTCCCGGCGCCGCACGGCCGCGGCCGTGGCGTGCGCGTTCGTCGTCTTCGCGACGGCGTGCCACGACTCCGGTACCGGATCGGGCTTTCCCGGCACGACCACGCCCGGGTCGCCCGGAACCCCGGTCGCCATGCCCGGCGGCACGACCGGCGGAGCGGGAGGCAACGGCTCGATCGCGCCGCCCGCGAACGCCGCGGTCCCCTCACCCCCACCGCTTCCGACCGGCGCGGTCGCGCACCCGCCCGCGTCGATCGCGGCCGACTGCTCGGCCGACGTGACCGACGCGCTGCAGTCGTGGGTCGAGTCGGTGCCCGACAACTCGACGCTGCAGCTCGGGACGAACGCGTGCTACCGCATCGAAGGCACGCTCGTGATCGAGGGCCGCAACCGGCTCCTCCTCGACGGCGAGGGCGCGACGCTCCGAGCGAGCGGCACAGGCCGGCGCAATCGCGGGCAGCTGTCGTTGAAGGGCGGCGCCGACCTCACCGTGCGCGATCTCATCGTGCGGGGCGTCAACCCGCACGCGGGCGCGAGCGCGGCCGCGTACGTGCCCGACCTCGAGGCGCAACACGGCTTCTCGGTGCACGGCGCGACCGACGTGCTGCTCGAGCACGTGCAGGCGTACGACACGTACGGCGACCTCGTCTACATCGGTCCCGACGGCAATACGCCGAGTCACAACGTGACCGTCGCCAACTCGGTCTTCGAGCGCAGCGGCCGGCAGGGCATCTCGATCACCGACGCGAACGGCGTGACGATCACCGCCAACGTGATCGCCGGGATCGCGCGCTCGCTCATCGACATCGAGCCGAACTTCATCCGTCAGACCGTGCGCAACGTGCACATCGTCGGCAACGTCACGGGCGCCGCGGTGAACTTCTGGCTCGCGAACAAGGGCGCGCCCGCCGACATCGGCGAGATCGTCGTGAGCGGGAACCGCATGACCGCGCCGACCGGCGGGCTCGTGTTCGTGTTCGCGCGCAAGGGCCCGGCGCGTGGGCCCTACGCCTTCGACGGCAACCAGATGATCGCGAACGACGTCGTCACCGACGAAGACTCGAGCGGCGCGTTCTACTTCGCACGCGTCGACGGCGTGACCGTGCGCGACAACACGGTGCGGTTCCCTGCGGGCAAGAACATGCCCGCGGTCGAGCTGCACGACGTGCACGGCGCGCAGGTCTCGGGCAACCACTTCGACGGCGCGGGCCGAGGGATCCTCGCGGACTCGCAGAGCGCCGACGTCCACGGCCCGTAGGCGCCCCGAGGCACTACCATGCCGCCCCGTGAGCGGGCACCGAGGGCGGTGGCGCCGGCTCGTCCTTCGGTCCGTCGCGCGAGGCCCGATTCATCGATGAACCGAATGGGTGCGGGGCTGGTACGAACGATCGTCAAGGCGGGCGCGGCCGCGGTGCCGGCGGGTCGCGGCACCGTCGTGCTGATCTACCACCGGGTCGGTGCGTCGAGCGCGCTCGACGTCGACCTCGCCACGGCCGAGTTCGCGCACCAGATGGAGTGGCTCGCGACCCGCGGTGGGGCCCGGCCGCTCGCCCCCGCGCTCGAGACCCTGCAGGACGCCGCGACCGACCCGCACGATGTCGTGGTGACCTTCGACGACGGCACCGCCGACTTCGCCGAGACCGCGCTCCCCGTGCTCGTGGAGCACCACATCCCGGTGACGCTCTACCTCGCGACCGCGTTCATCGAGGAGCAGCGGCCGTTCCCCGACGACGGCCGGCCGCTCACGTGGGCGGCGCTGCGCGACGCGTGCTCGACCGGGCTCGTCGACGTCGCGTCGCACACGCACACCCACGCCGTGCTCGATCGTCTGCCTCCCGGACGCGTCGCCGACGAGCTCGACCGGTCGCGGCGGTTGATCGAGGACCGGCTCGGGCGCCCGTGCACGGACTTCGCGTATCCCAAGGCGATCGCGCCGTCGGATGCGGCCGACGCGCAGGTGCGCGCACGCTTCCGGTCGGCCGCACTCGCGGGCACGCGCGCGAACCGCGCCGGGCACACCGATCCGCACCGGCTCGCGCGCTCGCCGATCCAACGCAGCGACGGCCGGAGGTACTTCGAGCGCAAGGTCGCGGGCGGCATGGGATTCGAGGACACCCTGCGCCGCGCCGCGAACCGTTGGCGCTACCGGAACGTCGATTCGT
Organism: Acidimicrobiia bacterium; assembly: GCA_036271555.1. Lineage (NCBI taxonomy): Bacteria > Bacillati > Actinomycetota > Acidimicrobiia > Acidimicrobiia bacterium. The sequence continues at coordinate 74,855 of DATBAK010000008.1, read as the reverse complement.
GAGCGGATCCCGCCCGCGGCTCGTCCACGTGACCACGACCGACATCAGCCTCGAGCTCCTCCTCGGTCAGCACCTGCGCGCGTTTCGAGACGCGGGGTACGACGTCATCGCGATGTCGGCGCCGGGTCCGTTCGCCGACGCGCTCGTCGCCGACGGAATCGAGTTCGTCGGGCTGCAGCACGCGAGCCGCGCGATCGCGTTCGGCAGCGACCTGCGCGCCGGCCGCGAGCTCTATGGACACTTCCGCGCGCTCCGACCCGACATCGTCCACACGCACAATCCGAAGCCCGGCATCTACGGACGGCTCGCGGCCCGCGCCGCGCGCGTGCCCGCGATCGTCAACACCGTGCACGGCCTCTACGCGCAACCCGACGACGCGCTCGCCAAACGCGCCGCCGTCTACAGCCTCGAACGGATCGCCGCGTTCTGCTCGCACGCGGAGCTCGTCCAGAACCCGGAAGACCTCGAGACGCTCGCGCACCTCGGCGTGCCGCGCCGCAAGCTGCACCAGCTCGGCAACGGCATCGACCTCCGGCGCTTCCGGCCCGGGCGTCTGAGCGACGAGCGGCGCGGCGCGCTGCGCGCCGAGATGGGCGCAGGCCCCGACGACGTCGTGTGCGGGGTCGTCGCGCGACTGGTGTGGGAGAAGGGCTATCGCGAGCTCTTCGCGGCCGCTGCCGCGCTTCGCGACCGCTATCCGCAGCTGCGCGTCGTCGCCGTCGGCGAGACCGACCACGACAAGGCGGATGCGGTGACGCCCGCCGACATCGACGCCGCCGAGCGCGAGAGCGGCGTGCACTTCCTCGGCCATCGCAGCGACGTCGAGGACCTCTACGCCGCGTTCGACGTGTCGGTCCTCGCATCGCACCGTGAGGGCTTCCCGCGCACACCGATGGAGGCGGCCGCGACCGGCGTGCCCGTCGTCGCGACCGACATCCGCGGCTGCCGGCAGGTCGTCGACGACGGCGTCACCGGGCTGCTCGTGCCCCGCGCCGACGCGCCGGCGCTCGCGCGCGCGATCGAGACCCTCGTCGTCGACTCTGCTCGGCGCGCGCAGATGGGCGTCGCCGCGCTCGACAAGGCGCGACGCGAGTTCGACCAACAACGGCAGATCGATATCACGCTCGACGTGTACCGCGCGCTCACGGGTCGCGCACGCGCGGCGGCCGCATGATCCGCGTCCGCGTCGGCACCGCGGCCGACGCGCCCCTCGCGGCGCGCCTGCACGTGAGCGAGATCAGCGAGGGGTTCCTGCCGACGCTCGGGCAGCCGTTCCTCGAGACGTTGTACCGGCGCATCGTGCGCTCGCCGCGGTCGTTCCTCCTGATCGCGGAGCGCGACCTCGAGCAGATCGGCTTCGTCGCGGGCACCGAAGACGTGCGCGCGCTCTACACCGAGTTCCTCTGGCACGACGGCTTCTCGGCCGCGCGCGCCGCGCTCCCGCGTGTGGTGCGCTCGTCGCGTCGGGTACTCGAGACATTGCGGTACGGCGTCGGCGGCCACAGCGGCGCGGAGAAGGCGAACGCGTCCGACGCGTCGGCCGCGGAGCTGCTCGCGATCGCGGTCGCGCCCGACGAGCGCGGTCACGGTGCGGGCCACGCGCTCGTCGACGCGTTCACCGGCGAGCTCTCCGTGCGACGCGTCCCGCGCGCGCGGGTCGTCGTCGGGGCCGACAACGCCCCCGCGATCGCGCTCTACCAGCGCTCCGGCTTCAATCCGACGGAGACGATCGAAGTCCATCGCGGCACGGCGTCGCAGGTGCTCACGTGGCCCTGATCGCCGCCGCGATCGCGCTGGTCGTCGCGCTCCTGGCGACGCCGGTCGCGATGCGCGTCGCGCGCCGCACCGGCATCGTCGACCGTCCCGGTCCGCTCAAGGTGCAGACCGCGCCGGTCCCCTATCTCGGAGGCCTCGGCGTCTTCGTCGGGGTCGGCGCGGTCGTCGCGGTCGTGCACCCGGTGCTGCTGGTCCCGCTCGCGCTCGCCGCCGCACTCGGTGTCGCCGACGACGCGCGCGAGGTCCCACCGGTCGCGCGACTCGCCGGTGAGATCGGCATCGGAGTCATCACCGCCGCGGTCGCGCCAGTGCGGTGGAGCGGGCCGGTCGGGCCCGTTCTCGTGGTGATCGCGGTCGTCGGCCTCGTGAACGCGCTCAACATGCTCGACGGCCTCGACGCGCTCGCGGGCGGCGTCACGCTCGTCGGCGCGGTCGGCTTCGCGATCGTGCTCCGGCACGACGACCGGCTGGTCGCGCTCGCGCTCGCCGGCGCCGTCGCGGGCTTCCTCTGGTTCAACCGCCCGCCCGCGCGCGTGTACCTCGGCGACGCCGGCGCGTACCTCGTCGGCACCGCGCTCGCGCTGCTGCTCGCGATGTCGTGGCACCCGCACCGGGTCGCGGCGGTCGGCGTCGCGGGGCTCGCGCTCGTCGCGCTCCCCGTGCTCGAAGCGACCGTGACGATCCTCCGGCGGGTGCGCGCCCACCACCCGCTGTTCCAGGGCGACCGTGGCCACGTATACGACCAGCTCGTCGACCGGGGGTGGGCCGCCGCGCGCGCGAGCGGCGCGTTCGCGGGCGTCGAGATCGTCCTCGCCGCAGTCGCAATCGGGGTCGCGCACGCATCGACCGCGGCGGCCGGCGCGATCGCGATCGCCGCGGTCGCGCTCCTGTTCGTGGCCGTCGTCGCCGCCGGCTTCACCCGCCCCGAGTTCCGGCGCGAGACATGAGCGAGCGAGCCGGCCGCCGCACGCGCCGAGCACCCGCCCGTTCGCGAGCGAGCGGGGCTCGAGCGGCGCGGCGCCGCAGGTGCCGAGAACGGGAAGCATGAGCGACCGCATCAGGGTCCTCCAGCTGATCAAGGGCCTCGGTCCGGGGGGCGCGGAGCGTCTGCTCGTTTCCAGCGCGCGGGTGCGCGATACCGAGCGCTTCGACGTCGAGGTCGCATACCTGCTGCCCACGAAGACGCAGTTCGTCGCCGATCTCGAGGCGGCCGGCGTGCGGACCCGTTGTCTCGACGCGCCGCGCGCGGAGGACCCGCGCTGGTGTGCGCGTCTGCGCGGGCTGCTCGCCGCCGAGCGCTACGACATCGTTCACGTGCACTCTCCCGTCCCCGCGGGTCTCGGGCGCCTCGCTGTGCGCACGTTGCCGCGCGCGCGGCGACCGCGCGTGGTGTCGACGGAGCACAACATCTGGCCGAGCCACAACCGCGCGACGCGCGCATTGAACGCGACGACGTTTCCGCTCGGTGACGCGTGGCTCGCAGTGAGCGACGAGGTGCGCGCCTCGATCCCGGCGCGTCTGCGCGAGCGCGTCGAGGTCGTCGTGCAGGGTCTCGTGCTCGCCGATGTCGAGCGCGGTCCCGAGTCGCGCGCCGCGGTACGCGCCGAGCTCGGAATCGCGCCCGACGAGATCGCGATCGTCACCGTCGCCAACTTCCGCAGCACGAAGGGCTACCCCGATCTGCTCGCGGCCGCGCGACTCCTCGTCGACCGCGGGCTGCCGTTGCGGTTCGTGATCGTCGGGCAAGGGCCGATGGAGACCGAGATCAGGGCTCGGCGCGCCGAGCTCGGACTCGACGACCGCGTCGACCTGCTCGGGTTCCGGTCCGACGCGATGCGTCTGCTCACGGGCTGCGACCTGTTCGCGCTCGCGTCGCACTACGAGGGCTTTCCGGTCGCGATCATGGAGGCGATGGCGGTCGGGCTCCCGATCGTCGCGACCGCGGTCGGCGGCGTGCCCGAAGGCGTGCGCGACAACGTCGAAGGGCTGCTCGTGCCGGCGCACCGCCCCGACCTGTTCGCCGACGCGATCGAGGCGCTCGTACGCGATCCAGCCCGGCGGGCGACCTTCGCCACCGCGGCCGCGCGCCGCGGCGGCGAGTACGACATCACCCACGCGGTGAAGCGGACGGAAGCGATCTACGCCGACCTCGTCACCGGCTGAGCCTGCGAGCGGAGCGAGCGAAGCTTGCGAGCCCGACCGGACGAGCGAATCGCTCTCGCCAGAACGACCGGGTCGCTTGGCGGCCCGGCCGAGCCGGGCACTGAGGCGTCAAGAGCGGCGAGCGGAGCGAGCCCGACCAGAAAGCTCAGAACAGCTCGATGTCGCCCATGCCGACGTGCCAGGCCGGGGCGGGTGGCATGACGTCGTCGCACACCGCGCGCCACACGAGCGTCGGACCCTGACCCGGGAGCGGCAACGAGAGGGCGCGCGCAACGTCCGAGCCGCCGATGCGGATCGCGTAGTCGGCGCGCGACGCGCGCAGCACCGATCGCAGCAACGAGCCGACCGACGTCCGCGGCGTCGACGGTACGAGCATGTCGCAGATCACCGCCTCGAGCGCTCCGCCCCGCCGCCGCAGGCGGAACACGACGCAGCCGTCGGCGAGTCGGTCGGTCAGCGTGACCACGCGATATTCCAGCGGCGCGAAGCCGTAGCGCCACCCGAGGAACTCGGGTGTGCGATTCGTCCGCACGCCATCGGTCGCGCGAGACGCGGCGAGCAGCGCGGTGACCGCGTCGTGATCCGCGAACGCGTCGACCGCGGCGCGCCCGGCGGATGTCGGCTGCGACCACTTGTCGGCGGGCACGCGGGCCCGCGCGATCGCGAGCAGCGACGGCAGCGAACGCGGCGTCACGAGCACCGGCAGCCGAGCGACCGGCTGCCACCCCATCTTGAGGTATCCGGGACGGCTCTGGTCGTTCGGCGTGTTGAACACGAACCCGACGCCTTCGGCGCGCACCTGCTCGAGCGCGTGGCGCGTGAGCTTCGAGAAGATGCCGCGACCCTGCGCGTCGGGATGCGTCGCGGTGTCGACGGCGCGGACCGCGCGCACGATGCGCCCGTCGTGCACGTACTCCCAACGCAGGAAGATGCGGAAGCCGACGATGCGGTCGCCGTCGAGCGCGACCCACGCGGGCGAACGGCCGAAGGCGTTTTCGTGGTGCTTCCAGTGGAAGAAGCGCGCGTACTGGTCGTCGGGCACCCAGCCGAGCGAGGCCTGTAGGAGCGCGAGCACCTCGGCCTCGTCGTCGTCGCGGTACTCACGGATCTGCACGTCGCCCCCGGTCACGGGCCCAGTCTGGTGTGACGCACCCGCGCCCACGCAAGCCGGCCGGGGAGCGCCCCTCCGGACGCCGTCTACCATTGCCCGCCGGGCGACAAGGGGATCTTGTTTGAGCGAACCGGCAACACCGCGACGCCGTCCCGCGCGCGAATCGGCGACGCTCGCGCGGCTCGACGCGCGCCCGTGGCCGCGCCGCACCCCCGTGTTCAAGGCGCTCGGGCTGACGTTCGACGCACGCCTCATGGGTGACGATCTCGCCGACTACCTCGAGCTGGTCCTGGCCCCGTTGCGCGCGCCGGCCGGGATCGAGGCCGCGCACCGGTTCTCCGTCGTCGACGAGGGCGAGCGTTACCAACGTCGCTATGCGGTCTACTTCGACGGCCTCCCGATCGTGCGCACACCGAGCGAGCCGCTCGCGCTCGTGTACCTCCTCTGGCACCTCAACCGCGCGGTCGTCGAGGCGTCGAACGACTGGCTCCTGCTGCACGCGGCCGCGGCCGAGCACGACGGCAGCGCAGTGCTGCTACCCGCGCGGATGGACGCGGGCAAGAGCACGCTCGTCGCCGGGCTCGCGCTGCGCGGGTTCGGCTACCTGACCGACGAGGCGGTCGCGATCGACCCCGCGAGCGCGCGCGTCGACCCGTATCCGAAGCCGCTGTCGATCGAGATGGGCTCGTGGGACGCGCTCGCGCCGCTGCGCCCACAGCTCGACGCCCGCTTCGCGCGCTTCTGCGACGACGTCTGGCACGTCGTGCCCGACGCGATCCGTCCGGGAGCGGTCGCGGAGTCGTGCACCGCGCGCGCGATCGTGAGCCCGCGCTTCGAGCCCGGTGCGACCACCGCGCTCGAGCCGATCAGTCGCGCCGAGGCCGTGATGATGCTCGCGGAGAACGCGTTCAACTTCTCCGCGCACGGCGCCGCGGGCCTCGACCTCCTCGCCGGCGTCGTGCGGCCGTGCGAGTGCTACCGCCTCACCGTCGGCACCCTCGACGACGCGTGCGACCGCGTCATCGACGTCGTGGCCCGGCTCGGTGCGAGGGTCTGACGTGAAACGCCGCGCCCTCGCACCCGAGTGGTCCCCGCACGACTCGGTCACCACCGAAGCCGTGCCCCGCCACCGCGCGGGCGTGCACGGTGTCGAGCTCGACGACGAGAGCGTGCTGTACGACGCGCGCACCGACCGCCTGCACCTCCTGAACTGGAGCGCGAGCGCGGTGTGGTGGTCGATCGACGGACGCGCGACGGCCGACGATCTCGCGCGCGAGCTCGCCGATCGTTTCCACGCCGAGGCCGGCGTGATGGCGTCCGACGTACGCAAGCTGCTCGAGACGTTCGGCGCACAGCAGCTCGTCGAGGCGGTTCGGACGCGTGCGGTGGCCCGTGGCTGAGCGTCGCGGACCCCGCGTCCTCGAACCGCGCACCGTGCCGGTCATGAGCACGTGCAGCTCGTGCATCGAGTCACTCGACGACATGGAGTGGGAGGCCGCGAGCACGTTCCTCGTCGGCGAGTGGGCCCTCGGCGTGCGTTCGTCGACGGCGGAGCTCGACGCCGACCTGCGGCGCATCCTCGCCGCGCACGTGATCGACCTCGACGCGCCCGCCAACTTCTCCGCGCTCGTGAGCCGGGGCGACGACGACGAGCAGGTGCACGGCTTCCACTTCCTCTATCGCGCGAGCGACACGCTGGTGCGCACGCGCACGCCCCGTCGCATCGTGCGCACGCTGCTGCACCACCTCTCCGACTTCGCCGAACCCGCCGCCACGACGACACTGCCGCGGCTCGCGGCCGTCGGCCTGGTCGCCAACGGCCGCGCGGTGATCGCACCCGAGCGGATCCGCGCCGAGCTACCGAACGTCGAGAGCCGGCTCAACGACGCGGGCGTCGCGATCGTCGACGTGCCGGTGCTGCACCTCGATCCCGACGACGCGTGCCTCGTGGTGCCCGAGCCCGCGCTCACGATCGACCGCGACGCGCTCGCCGACTTCGAGCGTCGGCACCCGCCCGCGCCGCGCGAGCTCGAGCCGGTCGCGCCCGGGCGCTACCCGCTCGCGGCGTGGGCCTTCACGACCGAGGAGCACGCCGCGGGGCCCCTCGGCGTCGCGCCCGCAGTCGCGGCCGGAGCACAAGAGGTCGTGAACGCCGCCGCCGTCGGTGCGCAGGCCGTCCTCGACGGCGTCGCCGCGGTCTTCAGCCGCGTGCCCGCATTCGGCATCTCGTGGGCGAACCCGGCCGCGCTCGGTCGGCGCCTCGTCGAGCTCTCGGAGTCCCGGTGAGCGCGAGCCCGGCCGTCGACGACCCGGCCGCCGACCTCCGGCCCGACGAGCTCGACGCGTCGTTCGTGCCGCACGTGCGTCCCGACGTCGCCGAGGTGCCGATCGGAGCCGAGCTCGTCATCGGTCGCGTCGCGCCGGGCACCGTCTTCCTCGAGACCTGCGCGCTCAACGAGAGCGCGGCGATCGTGTGGCAGTGCTTCGACGGGTCGGGCTCGATCGACGAGATCGCGGCCGACATCGCCGACGTCTTCGAGGTCGACGTCGATGCGGTGCGCGCCGACGTGCTCCGTCTCGCGCGCGACATCGGCGCGATCGGCTTCCTCTTCGGCGTGTCGGAACCGGTCACCGAGATCGGCGACGAGCCCGAAGGTCTCGCGGTCGGCGCCGCGCTCCCCGACTTCGACGCGCGAACCCACGCCGGCGCGCACTGGTCGAGCCGCGCGCTGCGGGGCCGCGCCGCGCTCGTCGTCGCGTGGAGCCCGACGTGCCGGTACTGCGCGACGATCGTCGACGACCTCGCCGCGCTCGCGCCGCGACTCGAAGCCGCCGGCGTCGACGTCGTGCTCCTCGCAACCGGCGACGCGCGCGCGAACCGCGCCCTGCTCGACGGCAGCGGGCTCGGGGCCCGCCTCCGACTCCAGGACGACGATCGCGCGGAGGCGTTCGCGGGACTCGGAACTCCGGTCGCCTACTTGATCGACGCCGACGGTCGCGTCGTGCGGCCACTCGCGCTCGGCTCCCCTGCCGTCGTCGCGCTCGCGCGCGACGGGCTCAGCTGAAGCGCTCGCGCAGGTAGTCGATGTAGCCCTGTACCTCGCGCAGCTGCGCGCTCGTGAGCCCGCGCACGTCGAGCGTGAGCTCGGGTTGCGGCGGCGCGGCGGCGCGTTCGGACGCGTCGAGATCGACGACCATCTCGCCGTCGGGGTTCACGTGGATCTCGTTGCGCAGCAAGTTGTCGATCGTCGCGGGCGTCCACTCGAGCGCGCGGCAGATCGCACCGAGCATGAGGTCGCTGGGCGCCTGCTGGCCCTGCTCGATCAGCCTCCACGACGTCTCGGGGATGCGCGCGCGTACCGCGGCGTCGTCGGTGCTGAGGTGCAGCTCTTCGCGCCGGGCTCGAATCGCGCGCCCGAGCGTCGACGTCGGATCGACCATCAGCGCGGCACGCTCCGCCGACGCGGCTGCGGCAGCGCCTCGGCCTGGATCGCCCACAGCACGGCGACGGCGCTGACGAGCTCGGCCACGACGATCAGTGTCGCCTGTCCGACGTCCTGACGCAGACCCGCGACGCGCGCGGCGACGAACACGAGCACGAGGTGGCCGACCGCGACGGGGATCGCGAGCCACCAGCGACGCGGCAGCATGTCGAAGATCGTCCGCTTGAACCCGAGCAGGATGCGCGTGACGGGCTCGACGACGAACAGCCCGAGGCACGCGACGCCCGCGACGATCGCCGACGGCCGGCCCAGTCCTTCGTACGCCGCGGTCCACGCGAGCGCGCCGACCGCGGGGTACGCGCCGACGGCACCGATCGACGTGAGCGGCACCGGCCAGCCGAGCAGCACGAGCGGCAGCGACGCGCCGAGCAGCACGAGCGCGACTTCCGTATCGGGAACCGTGAAGTACATGCCGACGACGGTGACCGCGAACATCACCGGACCCCAACCGCGCCTGCGGTGGCGCCGGTCGAAGTCTGCGACCAACGTCCCGCCGACGACGGTCGTCAGCACGACGAGCGGCGCGACCCAGTGTTCGTTCGGCAGACCGCTCTTCTGCGTCAGCAGCACCGCGCCCGGGATGGTGACGACGAGGCCGACGAGCACGAGCGCGCGCTGCCACATCATGAGCAGGCCGACGACGAGCCCCGCGATGCCCAGGTAGACGAGCCCGTGGCCGACGTTGCTCGGCAGCCCGGTGCGACCGAACCCGTCGATCGAGACCGCTCGCGCGGGCGTCACCGCGGACGCGAACGCGATCGTGACCACAAGGCCCGCGATCGGCGCCGGCTTACGGAACACCGACGTGCAGATGACGCCCGCGACGACCGATACGGCCGCGAGCGCGACGCCCCAGCGCAGTCCCTCGTGGAACTCCTGGCGATTCGCGAAGTCGTGCAGGACGGACGCGGCGATCATGCAGCGAGGGCGGCTCGCACCTTGTCCGCGTGGTGGTGCAGCGACGCGAGCACGCGCGTCACGGTGTCGATGTCGCGATCGGTGAGCGACGCGTAGATCGGCAGGCTCACGACGCGCCCCGCGACCGCGTCGGTGACCGGGAGGTCGTAGGGCGCGACGTCGCGGTACGCGTGCTGACGGTGCACCGGCGGCGAGAAGTAGCAGCGCGTGTCGATGCCGTCGGCGCGCAGCGCGTCCACGACGGTGTCGCGCGCGATGCCGAACGTCGGCTCGTCGATCGCGATCGTGAAGTCCTTGTACGTCGACTCGTCACCCGCGTCGATGCGCTGCACCGCGACGCCGGGCAGCTCCGCGAGCCCGCTGCGATAGCGGTCGACGATGTGCCGGCGCTGCGCGAGCCGCTCGTCGAGCCCTGCGAGCGACTCGACGCCGATCGCGGCGTGCAGCTCCGACATGCGTGCGTTCAGCCCGACGAACTGCGTGTCGTAGTCGCCCGGGTTCCCGTAGTCGCGCCCGATGCGCAGCTCGTCGGCGAGCGCGTCGTCGTGTGTCGCGATCACGCCGCCTTCGCCCGCGACGACGACCTTTGTCGGGCTGAGGCTGAAGACCTCGGCCGCGCCGAACCCGCCGATGGGGCGCCCGCCGTGCGCCCCCCCGAACCCGTGCGCGGCGTCGAAGAGCACCGGGATCCCGGTCCGTGCGGCCAGCGCCTCGACCGCGTCGACGTCGCACGCGGCGCCGAACACGTGGGTTGCGAGCAGCGCGCCCGCGCCGTCGATGCGCGCCGCCGCCGATGCGGTGTCGATCTGGAACGACGTCGGATCACACTCGACGAAGCGCGGCTCGAGCCCGTTCCACACGATCGCGTGGGCCGACGCCGAGAACGTGAAGCTCGGCAGTACGACCGGTCCGCGGGGTGCCAGCGAACGCAGCACGAGCATGAGCCCGGCCGTGCACGACGACACCGCGATCGCGTGCGGCACACCGAGCCGGTCGGCCGCCGCGGCCTCGAACTCGCGCACGATCGGCCCGTTGGTGAGCATGCCGCGCGAGTACGACGCGTCGACGCGCGCGGTGACGCGCGCGAGATCGGGAACCGTCGGACGCACGAACGGGAGCGCCGGCGCGAACGCGGGCTCACCGCCGATGACCGCGGGCGTGCTCATGCTCGACACCGCACCGCCACCCGCATGGGCGCAGACGGTACCACCCGCTCTTTTCGGCCCCGGCGGGCCGAACACCGCCCCGAACCCGACGAGCGGCTCACGCGCGCGGGGCGCGTGAGCCGCCGATCTCAATAGCCGTAGGCGTTGGTCGTCGTGGGGCCGGAGCCCGTGGTCGGGCTCACGACGGAGGCCGGTGCAGTCGTCGCAGTCGAGTCCATCGCGGTGCCCGCGTGCCAGGTTCCGCCGAAGCTCGTGATGCCCTCACCGTTCGTGTCGCCGGCGCTCGTGTCACCCGAGAAGTGGTACAGCGGCAGACCGTTCTCGGTGACCTGCGTGCCGCCGGCGGCCGAAGTGGCACCGAGTCCGGTCACGCCGGATCCGGGTGTCGCACTGGTCGCGCCGGACGCGAGGAGCAGTGGCGGCCACGCGCTCAGGCAGCCGCCGGTGCACGCGACGGCCTTGCCGTTGTTCGTGAGCGTGTAGAGCGTGCGCCCGGCGTCGTCGACGAGGATCGTGCCGAGCTTCGAGTCGGTCGCGGTCTTGACCGTCGCGCTCGTCGCTCCATTCCCGGCGGCCGTCGTCGACGGCGTGGTCGCGGCCGGCTGCCCCGACGTCGCCGGGGTTCCCGAACCACTCGACGACGACGATCCGCACGCGGCCAACGCGATCACGGCCATGCCCACGATCGCGGCCATCGTGACACCGCGCTTCCCGCGCACACCGCGCACACCGCCCGTCTTGAGTCGCCCAACTGTGTTCATCGCATACCTACGACTTTCAAGGGTCTCCACCTGAGGTTCCGGCGAACACATACGGTCGCGGCGGCTCCGGAGTTCACGCGCGCCCGCCCGACGCCCGGTTGCCCGGCTCGAAAGGGCATGAGAGGGTTTTCACGAACGAGCCGCTGACCGCAGAGGAGTGCGCCGTGTCCGACAAGCCCAGCTATCTCGGACTCCTGAACGCCGTCGCCGTCGCGGAGACGAACGCACACGAGTACCTCCGCGCGTGGATCGACGTGACGCCGAGCGCCGACGTGTGCGCGGTGCTGCGCACCGTTGCGGCGCGCGAGGGCGAGCACGGCATGACCTTCGCGAAGCGCATCAACGAGCTCGGCTACGAAGTGCGTTGGGCGAAGGACGACGCCGACCACGCGCGCAAGCTCGAGATCGCGCGTTCGGATCGCAGCGACCTCGAGAAGATGAAGGCGTTGGGTCTGCACCGCATCGACACCGGCGATCGTCCCGACGTGTTCGACAACTTCTTCCACGACCACTCGATCGACATCCACACCGGCGCGCTGCTCGGCCGCTACATCGCGGAAGAGCGCGACAGCGGTCGACTGCTGCGCGGTTGCTACGAACAGTTGAAGGCCGCGGCGAAGTCGAGGCGCGCGGAAGTCGCCGACGGCGACCGGCTCGGCGGGCTCGAGGAGAAGATCGACACCGTGTGCCGCGCGGTCGAGGAGTTGCGGCAGATCGTCTGCGCGCAATCGATGCCGGCGGCCACCCAGGCGTAGTCCCCCGGCGCCCGGGCATCGCGTCCCAACGGCGTCACGCCGGGCGCCCACGGTCTCGGGGCAATTGGGTCAATTGACCAGCCCGGCGCGCCGATGAGGTGGAGTGCCGCACGACTTCTTCGCGCTCGCCGACATCGCGGGCGCACTTCCCGATGCGGTGCTCGTCATCGGCGCCGACGCACGGATCCGGTGGGCGAACCGGGCGGCCGAGCGCATCTTCGGCCTGCCGCTCGACGAGGCGATCGGGGCGAACGGTCTCGATTTCATCCACCCCGAGGATCTCCAGCTCGCAGCGCTCGCGATCGCGAGCGTGCAGCAGAAGGAGGTCGGTTCGCTGCTCGAGCTGCGCGTGCGCAGCGGTGACGGCTGGCGCCTCGTCGAGATGATCGGCGCCCCGCTCGGCGACGAGTTGTTGCTGAGCGTGCGCGACGTCACGGAGCGTCGGCGTTGGGAGGTCGCGGGCGACGAGGTCGCGCGCTTCCGATCGTTGATGCAGAACTCCGCGTCGCTCACGATGCTCCTCACCGGCGACGGCGTCGTGACCGCGTCCTCCGGCGCGCTCACGCGTCAGCTCGGACACGACCAGGAATGGCTCGAGGGGCGCACGCTCGACGCGCTCGTCGACGGCGACGACCGCGCGATCCTCGACGCCGCGCTACGCGACGTCTGCAGCGACGAGGACGGCGCGCCGCGCGTGCCGGTGACCGTCGACCTCAGGCTCCGCCACATCAGTCGCGATGCGATCCCGTTCGCGCTGACCTTCACGAACCTCCTCGACGACCCGACGGTCGAAGGGCTCGTCGTCACCGGGCACGACATCACCGATCGCGTGGCCGCCGAGGAAGACGTGCGCGCGACCAACTCGGTGCTCGCGGCGACGCTCGAGTCGACCGCCGACGGCATCCTGGTCGTCGACGAGTCGGGCCGCATGACCAGCGTGAACGGGCGCTTCACCGAGATGTGGAAGCTGCCGCCCGACGCGCTCGACGACCGCAACGACGTCGCGGCGCTCGCGTTCCTCCTCGACCAACTGTGCGACCCGGCCGCGTTCGTCGCCAAGATCCACGAGCTCTACGCGGATCCCGAGGCGTCGAGCCACGACACGCTCGACTTCAAGGACGGCCGGGTCTACGAGCGCGACTCGCTCCCGCAATGGATCAACGGTCAGGTCGTCGGCCGGGTCTGGAGCTTCCGGGACGTCACCGAGCACCGGCGGCTCCAGAGCGAGCTGATCCACCAGGCGTTCCACGACCCGCTCACCGGGCTCGCCAACCAGGCGCTGTTCCGGGACCGGGTCGACCACGCGACGACGCGGCTCGAGCGCTCGGACGGGCAGCTCGCGGTGCTGTTCATCGACCTCGACGAGTTCAAGACCGTGAACGACAGCCTCGGCCACTCCGCGGGTGACGACCTGCTGCGCGTCGCGAGCGACCGGCTCACGAGCTGCCTGCGGCAGGGCGACACTGCGGCGCGCCTCGGTGGCGACGAGTTCGCGGTGCTGATCGACGACCTCGAAGCGCCCGAGCACGCGACCGAGATCGCGGAGCGCATCGTCGCCGCGTTGCAACAGCCGGTCGCGCTCGGCACGAAGCCGGTGGCCGCGACGGCCAGCATCGGCATCGCGTTCGGTGCCGCGGGCTCGAACGCCGACGAGCTGCTCCGCAACGCCGACCTCGCGATGTACACCGCCAAGGCGAACGGCAAGAACTGCGTCCGCGCGTACGCGCGCGAGATGCACGAGGCCGCGATCGAACGCCTCGATCTCGAGGTGCACCTTCGCGGCGCGGCCGAGCGCGGCGAGCTGGTCCTGCACTATCAGCCGATCTACGAGCTCACGAGCCAGCGCATCGCCGCGTTCGAGACGCTCGTACGTTGGAACCACCCCGAGCGCGGGCTGCTCGGGCCGATGGCGTTCATCCCGTTCGCGGAGTCGGGCGGGCTCATCGACGAGATCGGCAACCACGTCCTGGCGACCGCATGCGAAGAAGCGCAGAACTGGGTGCGCGCGCACGGCCAGGCTGCGCCCGCAGTGACCGTGAACATGTCGCCCCGTCAGCTACTCGACGCCGACCTTCCGGCGCGCGTCGACGCGCTGCTGCGGCGCTGCGGGCTCGAGCCGGGCCGGCTGATCCTCGAGATCACCGAGCACGCGCTCATCAAGGATCCCGAGGCCGCGGCCGCGCAGCTCCAGTGCCTCAGCCGGCTCGGCGTGCGCCTCGCGGTCGACGACTTCGGCACCGGCTACTCGTCGCTCGCCTATCTGCAGCAGTTCCCGATCGACATGTTGAAGATCGACCGCTCGTTCGTGAGCGACATGGCCCGATCGGGCGCATCGCTCGCCGCCGCGATCGTGCAGATCGCGCACACCCTCGGGTTGGTGCCGATCGCCGAAGGCGTCGAGACCGACGCGCAGGTCGCCGCGCTCAGCGGGCTCGGCTGCGATCTCGCACAGGGCTTCCTGCTCGGTCGCCCGCTCGACGCGGACTCGACGCGCGAGCTGCTCGCGCGCGTGCGGCCCTTTACGTTGACTGCCGAAACCGCCGCTTGACGCGCGCGGGTTCCTCGCGCCACACGGTGTGCCCGTCGGAGAGTCCGTCACGCGTGTTCGTGAGCGTGAGCAGACAACGGTCGAATGTGAACTCGATCAGGTCCTGCTGGTCGAAGCCCGGCCACGGCTCCGAGAGCTGACGTTCGCCGAGAAACTGGCGCGCGAGCAGGTTCCGCAGCTCGCCGTCGCGCACCCAGTCGACGACCCCACTCATCATGAACGCGTCGTCGTGGTTCGGCGGCGGGTACGTCTCGCAGTGCAGCGAGTACCTCGGGTCGCGGTGCAGGTCGTTCAGCTTCGGGCCCGGGACGATGAAGGCGAAGAGCCCGGCCTCACTGAACACCGGGCAGATCGGGTGGACCCGGGGTCCGCCGTCGGGCCGCACCGTCGCGAGGAAGCCGAGCCCGACATCGTGGTCGTAGAAGAGCTTGCGCCCCTGCGCCGCCAGATCGGGCCGGAGCTCGGCGAAGGCGTTCCATCGGAGCATCCGTGCAGGTTGCCGCATTGAATTCGCCCTCGCAATGGCGGGGCCGCCGGGCGGCGCGCGCCCGAGCGCTCGCCGTATCGTTGGCACCGCATGGTGTGTGAGCTCGAACCCGCGGCCGAGTGGCGCGCCGCCGACGTCGCCGATCCCGAGCGCTGGACGCTGCGGCTCGAGGCCGCCGACCACGAGGAGCTCGACGCCGCGCTGCGCGCCGCGCGCGCGGTCGGCGGCGACCCGCTCGCGATCCGGCGCGAGGACTTTCCGCTCGAAGCGCTCGCGACGAAGCTCTCCGACGCGGTCACCACGCTGCTCGACGGGCGCGGCTTCGTCCGGATCAGCGCGCTCGACGTCGACCGTTACTCCGACGACGACCTGAGCCTTCTCTACTGGGGCATCGGGCTGCACCTCGGCGAGCCGTGGCCGCAGAACAAGCACGGGCACGTGCTCGGCGACGTCACCGATCAGGGCAAGTCGTACGACGATCCGACCGCGCGCGGCAACGAGCTCGGCGCGATCGCGCTCGACTACCACACCGACGGCTCGGATCTCGTCGGGCTGCTGTGTCTGCGCACCGCGCGCCGCGGCGGCCTCTCGTGCGTCGCGAACGCGGTCGCCATCCACAACGCGCTCGTCCGCGAACGACCCGATCTCGCCGCGCTCCTCTACGAGCCGCTTCCCTACGACCTGCGCGGTGAGGAGAAGGACGGCACGCGCCCGTTCTTCACGATCCCGGCGTTCACCGAGCACCACGGTCGACTCTTCGTCCGGTTCATCCCGCCGTACATCTACGCGTCGCAGCGCCACGCCGACGCGCCGCGGCTCTCCGATGACGCGAAGGAAGCGATCACCGCCGCGATCCAGCTGGCGAACGACCCCGACTTCAACGTCTACATGGACCTGCAGCCGGGCGAGATGCAGTTCATCAACAACTATCACGTGCTCCACGGCCGCACCGCGTACGAGGACGACCCCGCGAGCGGCCACAAGCGGCACCTCAAGCGGCTCTGGCTCGCGACGCACCGGCTCACCGACCGGCCGCTGCTCTTCCAGGCGCGCGGGGTCGCGCACTGGGCCGAACGGCGATCGGTCAGCCACGTCGCCGCGGTCGACCGCCCCTCCGCCTCCCGGGCGGGCTCGCCAGCGACCCGCTCGTTCTTGCGGAACTCAGACGCCCCCACGACGTGAGCGAGACGCTCGACGCGGGTGAGCTCGGCGCGTGGCTGCCCGTGATGACGCGCGCGGTGCGCGGCGAGGGCGGCTCCGACGTACCGTGCGACGGCTGTACCGCGTGCTGTCGCGCGTCGCAGTTCGTGTTGGTCGAGCCGGACGAGCACGACGCGCTCGCGCACATCCCGTCCGAGCTCCTGTTCGCCGCACCTCAGATGCCGCGTGGTCGTCGCGTGCTCGGCTACGACGAGCACGGACACTGCCCGATGCTCGTCGACGATCGCTGCTCGATCTACGCGCATCGGCCGCGGGCGTGCCGCGCCTACGACTGCCGCGTGTTCGCGGCGACCGGCGTCGAGCTCGACGACCCCACGAAGGCCGAGGTGCTCGCGCGCGTGCGGCGCTGGCGCTTCCGCGTCGGCGACGACGACACGCGCGTCCGCGAGGAGGCATTGCGCGCCGCGGCGCGCTTCCTGCGATCGCACGCCGACGAGCTCGGGATCGGCCGCAACCCGACCGCGATCGCGGGCCTCGCGGTCGAGCTGCACGAAGCGTTCCTCGATGGCGAACCGACCGTCGACGAAGTGCACGCGCGGCTGCCGTCGCG
Source organism: Acidimicrobiia bacterium (assembly GCA_036271555.1). NCBI lineage: Bacteria > Bacillati > Actinomycetota > Acidimicrobiia > Acidimicrobiia bacterium. Next base: position 57,896 of record DATBAK010000008.1, on the reverse strand, counting down.
CTGAGGCCTCGCGGACGGCGTCACTCCGTGCGGTCGACGCTCCGATCGGTCACGACGAGCCGGTCGATGAGCTGCTCGACGAGCCGCCGGTCGGCGGGGCCGAGCCTCGTGATGCGGGCGCAGAGCGAATCGGCCGAGACCCCGCCGAGGTGCGCCTCCAACGTCCCGGCGAGGTGTGCGGGCGGGAGCTCGAGCGCGTCGGCGATCCGTTCGAGCTCCGCGTGACCGACGTTCGGCATGATGCGCACCGACCCCCGCGTGACGCCGGTGCCGCTCTCCAACAGCTTCCACTCGCGCTCGGACACGTGTGCGCGGCGCGCCGCCTCCCTGCGGCTGAGGCCCAGATCCTCGCGGCGCTCCGACATCACCCGGCTCAGCTCGGCCCAGGGCAGCGGCTCGCGCCGGCGAAAGTCGTCCTGACCCGGCGTGCTCGCGCTCCGCAGCCGACGCCGGCGCCGCGCCGGCGGCTCCGACTCGCGCGTGGCCGACTCGACGCGATCGGCAGGCTCCGACATCGCGACCTCCTCGGCTCGGACCCTGCCCAATCTCGCGCGCGGTTACGCCCGTGTCCGCGCGCGCGATCTCAATTTTCGCGATTCGTTCACGCGTCGATCGTCTCCGCGAAGAGATCGCGCATCGCGCGCCACGAACGCTCGTCGGTCGGCCGGTGATACGCGAGGCCGGGCAGACCCGTGTTCGCCGAACGCGGGTGCGTGAAGCTGTGCTGCGCGCCGCCGAACACGTACATCCGCCAGTCGATCCCTGCGGCGCGCATCTCGGCTTCGAACGCCGTACGCGCGTCGATGCCGATCAACGGATCGTCGGCGCCGATGCACACGAGCACCGAGCCGCGGATTCGGGCGGAGTCCTGCGGTCGTGACGTCATCAGCCCGGGATGAAACCCGACGATTGCCTTCAGGTCCGCGCCGCTGCGCCCGAGCTCGAGCACGAGCGCGCCGCCGAAGCAGTAGCCGACCGCGGCGACGCGTGCCGCGTCGGTGTGCTCGTCGGCGAGCAGGATGTCGAGACCGGCCTGCGCGGTCGCGCGGGCGAGCATCGCGTCTTCGGCCAGCTCGGTGATGCGCGCGCTGATCGCGGCGCGCTCGGTGAGCGGCACGCCCCCGCCGTGGTAGTCGAGCGCGAACGCGACATAACCGAGCGCGGCGAAGTGCTCCGCCCGCTCCTTCTGGAAGTCGTCGAGCCCGTTGCCCTCGTGCGCGATGAGCACGCCGGGCCGGCGGCCGTCGCCGTCGGGCACCGCGAGCCGGCCGATCATCGTCGTGTCGCCGACCTCGTATTCGATGTCTCGGATCTCCACGTTGCCGGCCTCCTGAATCTGCAACTCGACGGTTGCATGTTAGGCCTGGGCCGAACCTCCGGCGACGTTCGTCGCGCGTGAGCAGAACGGCGCGGTCGTCGCACCGAGCGGCCGCCATCCGCTCGATCTGCGTCTCGCGACCTAGGACTCCGACGCGCGGCGCGACCGGGCGCGGCGCTTGCCTTCGTGCATCGCCTCCACGCGCGCGATCGGGATCTCGTGACCTTCGTCGAGCAGGTCGGCGGGAAGTTCCTGCGGTTCGGGCATCTGCTCGGCCCACGGGTCGGCGTCGCCGAGCCGGTCGAGCGCGGTGTGCACGGTGAAATCGGCGGGGGTGACGGAGTCGAGCTCGTCCCACGAGAGCGGGAACGAGACCGGCGCGCCCGGCCGCACGCGCGGGCTGTAGGCCGCGACGACGGTCGCGCCGCCGGCGCGGGTCGAGTCGACGAACACCTTGCCGCCGCGGTCGTCCTTGATGAACGCGGTCGTCGCGATGTCGGGATCGAGCTGCTCGGTGCGCGCCGCGATCGCGCGTGTCGCCGCGGCCGCGTCGTGCGGTGATGTCGTCGTCGCGATCGGCACGAACACGTGCACACCCTTCGCGCCGCTGGTCTTCAGCGCGCCCACGAGCCCGACATCGGCGAGCGCCCGCCGCACGAGGTGCGCGACGCGCGCGGCCATCGCGAACGAGTCGCCCTCGGGTGGATCGAGGTCGAGCACGATGTGCGTCGCGCGGTCCGGATCCTCCATGCGCATGAGCGCGGGGTGATACTCGACCGCGCGCTGGTTCGCGAACCACAGCAGCGTGCGCCGGTCGTTGCAGAGCGCGTAGCTCACCTCGCGCTTCGAGCTCTCCGCCCACATCGTGACCCGCTGCACCCATTCCGGCGTGTACTTCGGGACGTTCTTCTGCATGAACGCCTCTTGCCCGCGGTGCACGCGGATCACCGAGAGCGGACGCTGCTCGAGCACCGGCACGATCCGATCGCGCACGGCGTCGAGGTATTCGACGAGATCGCGCTTCGTCGCACCCGCACCATCGAACAAGGGCTCGTCGAGATGAGTGAAGCTGACGCCCTCGCGTTCCTCGCCGGCCATCTCCAGACGGTAGCGACCGTGCGTTGGCCCCGTTGACGGCCGGAACCTAGGGTCACGAGACTCACGACCGGGGAGCGAGCGATGAGCGCCGAAGCGAACGAACGACTGGTCCGCGACTTCTGCGACGCGTTCGCGAAGCACGACGCCGAGGCGATGCGACCCTTCCTCGCCGACGACGTCGTGTACCACAACATCCCGATGGACCCCGTCGTCGGCGCGGACGCGACCGTCGGGTTCATCGCCGGGTTCTTCGGCATGTGCGACAGCATGACGATCGAGACCCTGCACCTCGCCGTGCGCGACGACATCGTGCTGACCGAGCGGATCGACACGTTCACGATCGGCGACGTCGTCGCGCCGCTGCCGGTCATGGGCACCTTCGAGATCCGCGACGGCAAGATCGCCGCGTGGCGCGACTATTTCGACATGGCGCAGATCACCGCCGCGATGTCCGGTTCGTCGTAGACGCGAGCGACGCGCGATCTCAGAAGTCGATGCGCATCACGAAGCGGCGCGTCGTCGGGTGGCTCACCTCGGTGAAGCCCGCATCCGCGAAGCTGCTCCGACTACCGACGCGCAGCTCACCCCACGTGATCACTTGCTCGGGGTGCGTGATCATCGGATAGCCCTCGACCGCACGCGCGCCACGCTCGCGCGCGAACTCCGCGGCCGCGTGCACCAATGCCGCGCTGACTCCGCGTCGACGGAAGCCGACGCGTGTCACGAAACACGTGATCGCCCACACGCCGTCGTCGTCCGCATTCTCGGCGCGCCCCTTCCAGGCCACGGGCGAGCCGCGCAGGTGCACGTAGACGTTCCGCGGCTCGACCGCGCACCAGCCCACGGGCTCACCGTCGAGGTACGCAACGAGACCACTGGTCTCCGGCGAGCGCGGGTCGCCGCACGCGGTCTGCTCGTGCAGGCGCGCCTTGCGTTCCTCGATCGGAATCGAACGCCACTCGCTCGCCGGCGTCTTGTTCCACTGGCAAGAGCAACGCGCGGGGTCGCCGCGCGTGCCGAACACGAGCTGCAGGTCGTCCCACGACGCTTCGTTCGCGGGAACGATCTCGATCCCACCGGCCTTCTTCTGCGCGTGTGCCATCGCGCGAGCACCGTACCCCTAGGCTCGCGGCGCGGCGGTGGGTGGAGTGGAGTCGCGATGACCTCGACGATCTGCGCGAACTGTGAGCAGAGCCCGGGCGCGATCCGGCTCTGGTCGGATCGCGATCTGTGGATCTGTTACGAGTGTCTCGATTGGATGAACGACCAGCGTGCGCGCCAGACCGCCGGGCGACCGCAACGGCAGGAAGTCGCCGGCTTCGATCCGATCTTCTCCGTCGCCGACGTCGGCCGCGCGGTCGAGCACTACCAGCGGCTCGGCTTTCAGACCCGCTTTCACGACGACACGTATGCGTTCGCGCAGCTCGGCTCGCTCGTCATCCAGCTCGCGCAGCAGGCCGACCCGCCGACGAGCAGCGCGCTGTACATCCACGTCGACGACGCGGATCGGGTCGCGAACGCGTGGCGCAGCGCGGGGATGAACGTCGTCGGTCCGGTCGACGAGGAGTACGGCAAACGCGAGGGCCGGCACGTCGATCCCGACGGCAACCTCATTCGCTTCGGCGGCCCGATCCGCCGCTGACCGCCGCGTCTTGACGGACGCGCGGCGCTGCCGCCACCCTGCTCCGATGAAGGCCTGGGCCGCGACCGCCGCGCTCGTCGCGTTCTTCGCCGTCGGCGGCTGGTACTTCTGGCACGGCGACACGCCCACCAACCCGACGGCGACGCCGACACCCGTCACCGTTCCCAATGTGGCGGTGCAGGCCGCCACCGACGCACGCGTGAACGGCGCTCCCGACGCGACGCGGATCATGCTCGTCGGCAACTCCCTCGCGTACGAGCTCGCGCCCGCGTTCAAGGCGTTGCCCGGTGCGAACACCTTCGACGCCGCGGTCGTCGCGTGCGCGTTCCCGCCGTCGGTCACCGCGACCTACCGCAACCCGGCGACCCGCGCCGAGATCGCGGAGCGGCCGTGTCACCCGAGCGGCGAGTCGGCCGAGCTCGAGGCCTTCCGGCCGAAGATCGTGCTCTGGCTCGTGAGCGATCCGCCCGAGCCGTGGAGCTCGAACGGGAAGGCGCTGCACGCGTGCTCGCAGCCGTACGACTCGATCTACGAATCGAGCCTCGAGCACGAGATCACGCGCCTGCGCTCGACGGGCGCGTCCGTCGTCCTCACGACCGAGGCGTACGTGCGGTTCGTCGTGCCCGGCGGCGGGCTGGGCGCCGCGTCGCTCCCCGATCGCACGGTCGACTGCAACAACCGACTTCGACGCGCGGTCGCGACGAAGACGCACTCCACGATCGTGGATCTGTTCGGTTACACGTGCCCGAACGGCGAATGCATCGTGCGAACGAACGGCGTCACGTTGCGACCCGACGGACTGCACTACTCCGGCGCGGGCGGCACGCTCGCGGCGCGCTGGATCTTCGACCAGATCCGCTGACGGTCCCGCTTGCAGCGACCGTGGTCGCCCCCTACTGCTCGCGCGCGATGTTCAGACGCTCGTGCACGCCGGTCACGTCGAAGACCCGCCACACATTGGGGAGCAGGTTCCGAAGCAGGAGACGCTTGCGCGCGCCGTCCGCCGTCTCGTGCGCCCGGAGGAACATCGCGAGCCCGATCGAGTCGCAGAACGTCACGTTTCCGAGGTCGACGATCACTTCGTGAGCGGTTGCGAGCGCGGCCGTCAGCGCCGGCTCGACGTGCTCCCGGCAGGTGATGTCGAGCTCGCCGCGCAACGACAGCACGAGAACGTCCGGACCCTGCGAGACGTCGACCGATACGACGGGATCGGTGAGTTCCATGACCATCCTCCTGTTCGGCTCAGTCAGGTTCGACATCGGAGTCGAGGTAGCGGCGGGTAGTGCGGGACTGCTGGTGTCCGACGCGGTACCGGATCGCTTCGAGATCGCTTCCGCGCGCATGCGCGGCGACGACGTAGCGGCGGCGCAATACGTTCGCGGAGATGCTCTGCGTCAGGCCCGCCGACACCGCCGTCTGTTTGATGATGAAATCGACGCCGAAGCGGCTGATGCGTTGCGTCTCGTTGCCGCGCTGCTCGCTCCGGACGAGCGGGCCGCGTCGGCGCACGCCGACATACCGACGCAACCGGTTGACCGTCGTCGCGTGCAACTCGAGCCGCCGCGCGTGACGCGCGTCGCGGATCTCGAGCTGCGCCGACCGGCGCGCGAACGCGACGTCGCCGACGTTCGTGCGCGTGAGCTCGCCGACCTTGAGACCGTCGAGCATCAGGAGTCGGATCACCGACGACGTTCGATCACTGAGCCCGTCGGCCGCGTCGAGCAACGCGCGGGCGTCGTCGTCGTCGAGCAGCTCGGTCGTGGTGTGCGCGTCAATGGTGGGTCGGCAGGGTCGCACCGTTCGCTGCGGCATCGCGAGCGACGCGGCCTCGCCGCCGCGCGCGAAGGTACTGAAGGACGAGACTGCAGAGAGCCGGCGGGCCACCGTGCCCGAGCTCGCGCCACTTCCCTCGCAGGCGGCGCGGTAGCGCGCGAGGTCTTCGGTCGTGAGCCCGAGCAGCTCGAGCGAGCCGTGCTCGTGACACCACGCGGCGAGATGACCGAGATCGCTGCGGTACGCCGAACGGGTGTTCATCGATCGGCAGCTGTCGAGGAACGCGACGACCGCGAGGGTCTCGGCGTCGCGACGGGCCGGCGGCGTCATGGGCGCATCATTCCCACCACGGGCTCATCGTCAACATAATGACGAGCCGTTCTGTTGACGAGCTCCGGTCCAGTCCCCGGTCGGGTGCTTCGCCCCGCGCCGAGGTGCTCGCGCCAAGGAGACGGCCCTGCGCGCGTGTGCGTGGCGGTGCGGGGGCAAGCTTCGCGACATGGACGACGACCTCGCGCGCCGGCTCGCGGCGCGTAACCCGGAAGCCGACTGGAACGCGGCGGCCGAGGTCGCCCGCCGGCTCGCGCCGACGCTCGTCGGCCTGAGCGTGTCGGCGGCGAGGCCGCGCGCTGGCCGACCGCGTCGGGTTTCGCGTCGTGCGCGGGGCCGGCGCGCCGCGCGCCGTCACGCGGGATTTGCGACCGAACCGGATCAACGTCGACGTTCAGAACGGCGTGATCGTCGCCGCCGAGATGTACCGACGCCGGGTGCGTCGGCGACGACGGGCGCGGTACCGTCGCCGACACGTATGTCGAGTGGCGACGAGATCCGAGACCGTCAGCGCGCCGCGTGGACCGGGCTGTCGGCGGGCTGGGAGAAGTGGGACTCGATCATCATGGATCAGCTCGGTCCCGTCGGGACCGCGATGATCGAGCGGCTCGAAGTCGCGGATGATCAGCAGCATCTCGATGTCGCCGCGGGGACGGGTGAGCCGGGACTGACGATCGCGAAGCTCGCGCCGCGCGGACACGTCATGCTGACCGACCTCGTCGCGGAGATGCTCGACATCGCGATGCGCCGAGCGACCGCGCAACGGGTTGCGAACGTCACGACCAAGGTGTGCAGCGCCGACGACCTGCCGTTCGCGGACGCGACCTTCGACAGTGTCTCGGTTCGGTTCGGTTACATGTTCTTTCCAGATCTCGCGCGCGCAACCGCCGAGTTCGCGCGCGTGCTGAAGGTGGGCGGGCGGCTCTGCGCGTCGGTCTGGGTCGATCCCGAGAAGAATCCGTGGACGACGATCGTGACGCGGGCCGTCGCGTCGGAGGTGGCGTTCGCACCACCCGACCCGAGCGGGCCGAACATGTTCCGGTGCGCGGCACCGGGCTCTGTCAGTGCCTTGTACGAAGGCGCGGGATTGCGTGATGTCGGCGAGTGGGAAGTCGACGTCGAGCTCGTGACGCGGTCACCCGAGGAGTACTGGGAGATGATCAGCGAGCACGTCTCGCTCGCGGTCGCGGCGCTCCAGCAGGTCGACAACGCGGCGCGGGAGCGGATCGCGAACACGGTCATCGCCGAGATCCGCGCGTACGAGCACGACGGCGCGGTGAACGTGCCGGGCGTCGCGCGCTGCATCGTCGGCACGAAGGCCTGATCTGGCCGAAGCGGCACCGGCTCGACGCGGACCGACCGGGCACTGATTCCGAGCGCGACGCGTCTGTGACCGTCCGGCAGCGCGGATGGCCTCGTAGACGCGGAGATGCGGGCAGCTGCGGAGATCATCGACGACACCCGACACCTCGGTGACCGGTCCGAGGGCGGACCGGCCGAAGCCGGCGCGCTCGACGTCGACGCGTACGACTGGGCCGCAGCCACACGCACGCCGGTGCGCGACGACGAGCTGTTCGAGTTGACGTTCGCGGCACAGGTCGAGTGGGCGACCGAGGGCACCTATCTGAGCCTCGCCGTCACCAAAGATGTCGAGACCCGGCGATTTCTCGACGTCTGGCTGACGCAGGAGCGCATGCATGCCGTGCTCCTGCGCAAGTTCCTCTCCGAGCACGGCGTCTATGTCGAGCCCCGTCATCGCACTCCGCGCCAACGGCTCGCGGCGCGGCGCGGACGGTGGGTGAACGGCTTCGCGGTTCGCGTGTTGGGGCGGCGCTTCACGGCGGTGCACATGAGCTGGGGCGCGATCAACGAGCTGACGACGTTGCGCCTGTACTCACTGATCCGCGAGCACACGGGCAACGAACTCTTGCGGGACCTTCTCGCCGACGTCATTCGCCAGGAGTCCGCGCACTACGCGTACTACCGCTCCGCGGCGACGCGAGAGCTCGAGCGCAGCCGAGTCAGTCGGGTCGTCACGCGGTGGCTGCTCGGACACGCGTGGGACGTCGTCGGCTCGGGACTGCAGCCGCCCGCGGAGATCACCCGGCTGATGCGCGCAGCCTGCGCGATGCAGCCCGATCTCGTGGCGCAGCTCGACGCGACGATCGAGCGGCTGCCCGGTCTCGAGGGACTCGCGCTGGTCCGCCGCGCGCTGGCGAAGCGAGTTGAGGCCGAGGCCGAGGCCGCATGAGTCGCGCGCGGTGCGCTCGAGCGTGGCGAGCGGCCGCGGTGTGCGCACTGCTCGCCGCCCCGATCGTGATCGCCGCGCCGGCGGGCGCGCGCGTGACGTGCCTGACGCCCGACGGCGGGTTCGGACCGTGCGCGACGACTCCGAGCACGACCACCTCCGCACCGAGTCGCGTGTCGGCCGCGCACGACCTCCGGACGAGCGCGCGCACGTCGGCGCCGGCCGGATTCGACGCTGCGGGCCTCGGCGTCATCGTCGTGGCCACGGCGATCGTCGCGTTCGCGATGGTCCTCACGGTGCGGGACGGCTGAATCAGGAACACGAGAGACGGCATTGTGCAGGCAGGCGCGATTCGCGTCGGAGGAAGGGGCGAACAGATGAACGGACGACGCGCACGCGCGCGCATCGTGGCGATGCTCGCGAGCACGGCAGCCGTGCTCGCGTTGGTGATCGTGCCGTCGACGGCGGCGAACGCGGCAACCGCGACGACCGGAACGGGGTGGCTGAGGTTCGCGCACTTCGCGATGGGCGTCGGTCCCGTGCGCGTCGCCGTCGACGGCACGCTCGTCGATCCGGCCGCGGCCTACAAGACCGTGACGCCGTACCGCTCCGTGGCGGCCGGTCGGCACGTCGTGTCGATCTCCGGCGGCGGGCTCACGCCGCGGCAGGAGGCCGTGACGATCGGTGCGAACCAGGCCGTGACGGCGAGCGCAGTCGAGCAGTCGGGCGGTCCGCATCTCGCGGTCTTCCACGACAACCTCGCGGCCGCGCCGGCCGGACGCGCCAAGGTACGGATCATCGACGTCGAGGGCGTGGCGCGCACGCTGGCGGCGGAGTTCCGCCCCGACGGACAGACGACGGGGGCCGCGCCGGTATCGGACTCCGTGTTCGGGATCGCGGCCGTGCCGTTCGGCCACGCCTCCTCGTACGTCGCGGTGCCCGCCGGTCAGTACCAGGTCACGGTCGTCGACCAGGCCGGCTCGACGGTGGTCGCCGGTTCGCACTGGCCGGTCGCCGCGGGCACGGTCGCATCGCTCGTGGTGCTCCCGAGCGCGACCGGTGCGACCCTCGAGGTCGTGAGCGACGCCGCGGGCGCGTCGGTCACACCGGCGGGCGGCATGCAGACCGGCTTCGGAGGCATGGCGGGCGCCACCGGCTCCCCGTCGCCCTGGCCCGTCGGTATCGCGATCGTCGTCGGCGTCGCTGCGGTCGCCATCGCGTTCGGTGCAACGCGTCGTCGTTCGACACGCGCACTGGTCGCGACGGGGACTGCATTGGTGCTCGCGACCGCCGTGCTCACGATCACCGCGACGCACGGCCGTGCGCGTTCGAACCCGCGTGAGGCGGCGAGCGCGCGTTCGACCGCGACGACGACCGCAGCACCGACACCGCGCGTGCGACCTGCGGTCGATCTCGCGGCCGCGAGCGCCGCGGCCCGACCGACGCGACTGCGCATCGCTTCACTCGGAGTCGACGGTCCGCTCGTCGCGCTCGGCGTCAATGCCGACGGCACCGCGCAGGTCCCGTCGACCGCCGACCAGATCGGCTGGTTCGCCGACGGACCGGCGCCGGGGCAGCCGGGACCGGCCGTCGTGCTCGGCCACGTCGACTCCAAATCGGGTCCCGGCGTCTTCTACCGGCTCCGCGAGCTCACCCGCGGCGCCGAGCTCGACGTGTGGGACGGCGCCGTCCGCCACGACTTCCGTGTCGAGCGGGTCGAGACGGTCGCCAAGTCCACGTTCCCGACCGCGGCCGTCTTCGGGCCGACACCCGACCGCGAGCTTCGCCTCGTGACGTGCGGTGGCGCGTTCGATCGCGCGACCGGTCACTACGTCGACAACGTCATCGTCTACGCGACCGAGACGCCGCTCGCGACCTGAGCGCGCGGCGTCGCGCGAGCGGGCAGGATGGGTCGCGCATGGCCGAGCTCATCTACGTGACCAACGTGTCGCTCGACGGTTTCATCGAGGACGAGCACGGCGCGTTCGACTTCACCGAGCCGAACGACGACCAGTTCGCGTTCATCACCGACCTCGTGCGCCCGATCGGCACCTACCTCTACGGGCGGCGGCTCTACGAGACGATGGCCGTGTGGGAGACAATGCCCGCGCTGGCCGCGCAGTCGGAGCTGCGGGCCGACTTCGCGCAGGTGTGGCAGGCGGCGGACAAGGTCGTCTACTCCACGACGCTCGACGCGGTCTCGACCGCGAACAGCCGGCTCGAGCGCCGCTTCGATGCGGACTCCGTCCGCGAGAGGAAACGCGCGGCAACGCGTGACGTAATGGTGGGCGGCGCGAACTTCGCAGCGCAGGCGTTCGGCGCCGGGCTCGTCGACGAGTGCCACCTCTTCATCGCGCCCGTCGTCGTCGGCCGGGGCAAGCCTGCGCTCCCCACTGATCAGCGCGTCGAGCTCGAGCTACTCGACGAGCGCCGGTTCGACAACGGCGTCGTGTACGTCCGCCATCGCGTTCTGACCTGACGGCTCCGACGCGCGCCGCGCGCTGCGCCCTGCGATGATGCGCGGGTGGAGTCGGCGGTGGTCGAACAGGTCGCAGCCGTCATGCGCCGGGTCGACGTCTGGTGGGCGATCGCCGGTGGATGGGCGATCGATCTCTGGCTCGGTGAGCAGACGCGCGAGCACCACGACGTCGAGGTCGTCGTGCGCCGAGTCGATCAGGCCACGGTGTGGGAAGCGCTACACGACGACTGGGAGCTCGCGTGCATCGACCCGCCGGCGAGCGGCTGGTCCCCGTGGCCGCGCTCCCGACGCATCGAACCACCGTCGTTCCAGCTCAAGGCGCACGCACGCTCGCTCGAGTTCGATCTCTTCCTCGAATCGACCCGCCGCGAGACGTGGGTCTTCCGGCGAGACGCGCGCGTGCAGCGGCCGATCGACGAGCTCACAACGACGCGCGCCGGCATCCCGATCGTCGATCCCGCGGTGCAGTTGCTGTACATGGCGAAATCAGAGGAACCGAAGAACCAGCACGATTTCGAAGTCGCGCGTCCGATGCTCGACGATGCATCCGTTGAGTGGCTCCGCCGCGCGCTCGCGTCGACTCATCCGGGCCATCCGTGGCTCACGCGACTCTGACCGCGACGCCCCTCGTCAGCCCTCGGGCGGTGAGCGTCAGGGCAACTTCGCCACGATCGCCTTGGCGACGGCGACGAACCGGGCGTTGCTCTGCGGCGCCGGCAGCGGCGTCGCGTGCGCGCCGCCGACAATCGTCACCTCGAGACCGAACCGGCCCTTCCGCGCGTCGAAGATCGTGATCGGCGACGTTCCCGGCGGGTAGGCAACCGCCGCGTCCCCGACGTCGGGCATCGTTCGGTATCCCGCGTAGCGTTGGAAAAAGGCGCGCATCGCCGCCGCGTCGGGCGCGCGATAGACGGAGTACTGGATCACCGCGCCCGATCCGTTGAGGCTGTCCGCAACCGTTTCGACGCGCCCGTTGCTCACGTCGATGCCGGGCGCGTACGCGACACGGCCGCCGTTGGCCACGGGCGTCTTGCACGGTTCTCCGAGCAGGCGGGTCGCAGTGTCCGCCGTCATCAAGGAGGCGGCATAGTCGCCGGTGACGAACGCCGTCGCGCTCGTTGCCTGGTCGAGCGAGGGATACGCGGGGCGCGTCGAGCCCTTCGCGGCCGCGAGCGCGCCCCGTTGGGTCGAGCCGCCGGCCATGGCGATCGTGTAGGTGATGTTCGCCGCCGTCGGTGTCTCGATCACCGCCTTGACGTCGACCGAAACGATGTCGCGATGATCGGGAATGTCGGTCGCGCGCAACTGGACATGGCCGAACCCGTCGACGGTCACCTCGACCCGGCCCAGCTGCGGGGTCACCGCGACCGCGTGGTCGGACGTCGCGTCGTACTGGTCGACGTTGACGACATAGGTCGTGGGCTTCGGGCTCTCCCCACCGAGCAGTGGTCCGTCGAAGGTGACCGTGTACGTCGCGACGCGCCGGGCGACGTCGAGCGCGAGCGTGGCGTCCGCCGTTCCGCGTCGTCCGCCCTCCTCGATCCACGCGCTCGTCCATGCTCCCGCGTATTGATTGCGAAACCGCGTGAGCTGCGCGCGGGTGAACCGTTTCGACGCCGGTTGCGCCGGACCGTTCATCGTGAACGTGACCGGCGATCCCGCTGCGGTCGAACCGGGCGCGCCCGACGATGCGGTGCCGCGGGCCTTCGCCGAGGTACCCGAGCACGCCGCGAGAAACGCCACGCCGCCGAGCAGCTCGATCAGCTCGCGGCGTCCCATCTTGCCGCCGTCCATCCGTGCCCCCGCTCGTTTCCGGCGCGATCGATCGCGACCATCATGCTCGCTCGCGACGAACGCCGCGCGCGGCGCGCGACGACCTCGCCTGGCGCACCACGGCCCTCGGAACGATCGCCGGCGCGAATCCGACGAGACGTTCAGCGTCGACCTGTCCTCACCGACCGGCGCCGGCCTCGGCCGCGCGTCGGCAACCGGGACGATCATCGACCCTGACCGGACCGAGCTCCCCGCGGTCTCCGTCGGTGACGTGAAGGCGATGCCGGTACGAGCAGGGCCGCGTTCGACGTGACGCGGGATGACGCGTCCGCGTCGACGGTGACCGTTGCGTGGTCGACCGCGCCGGGAACCGCGAAGGCGGGAGCCGACGACGCGTCGGCGTCGGGAACCGTCTCGTTTCCTGCCGGAACGACCTCGAAGACCGTCGGTGTCGTCGTCAAGGGCGACACGGCCGTCGAGGCGGACGAGACGCTCTCGCTCACGCTCAGCGCGTCGACGGGCGCGCGACCATCGGCCGCGCCACCGGCAGCTCCGTGATCCTCAACGACGACTGAACGACCGCCCCGCCGTCGCGCGCATCTCGCCCCGTTTCAGGGAACCAGCGCGCCGTCGTACGTGGACGCGGCGCGGTCGATCGCGGCGAGGAGCGCGCCGATGTCGAATGGCTTCGTGACGTAGTCGGCGGCGCCGAGCGCGCGCAGACGCTCGATCTGGGTGGGCGTGGCGTCGGCGCTCACGACGATCACCGGGATGGCGCGCGTCCGCGGATCGGCACGGAGGCGTTGGAGCACGAGCTCGCCGGAGAGGTCGGGCAGGTTCAGGTCGAGGAGCACGAGATCGGGTGGTGAATCGGTCGCCGCGGCGATTCCCTCGGCGCCCAACTTGGCCGTGCGCAGCGTGATGTGCGGACGGCGGTCGAGCAGGCGGCGGACGAGCATGATGTTGGCGGGGTTGTCCTCGACGTAGAGCACCGTGCGGGCCGCACCGTCGGTGATCGGAATCTCGGCTCGGCCCGGTTCGCGGTTCAGTGCGGCGATGGGCGCTTCGTCGTTCGGGAGCTCGATCCAGAACGTGCTCCCGGTTCCCACCTCGCTGTCGACGCCGATGGTCCCGCCGAGGGCATCGATGAGCCGGGACGTGACCGCGAGGCCGAGCCCGGTTCCCTCGATGTCGGTCTCGTCGGCGCCGAGGCGCTCGAAGGGGCGGAACAGGCGCGTCTGGTTCTCGGCCGAGATGCCGCCGCCGGTGTCGGTGATCGACACGCGCACGCGTCCGTCGGCTTCCTCGCAGCCGATGTCGACGCGGCCGTGATCCCGGTTGTACTTGACCGCGTTGGCGAGCAGGTTGACGAGGATCTGCCGCAGCCGATGACGGTCGGCGCGGACGAATCGATCGCACCCTTCGGGGGCGCGCGCAGGGACTTCGATGCCCCGGTCCGCGGCGATCGGGCGCACGAGCTCGATCGCCTCGGTCACGACGTCGGCCAGGTTCACCGGCTCGATCGACACGCTGAGGCGACCGGCCTCGATCCTCGAGATGTCGAGGACTTCGTTGATGAGCTCGAGCAGGTGGCGTCCGGCGCGCCGGATGAGCGCCACACTTTCCCGCTGATCGTCGTCGAGCGCGTCGTGTTCGAGTAGCTGCGAAAAGCCGAGGATCGCGTTCAACGGCGTGCGGAGCTCGTGGCTCATCCGCGAAAGGAACTCGCTCTTCGCTTGGTTCGCATGCTCCGCCGCGTCGCGGGCGAGCGCGAGACGTTCTTCGCCCGCGCGGAGCTCGTCCCGGCTCTCGCGAAGCTCGCGGTCGGCGCGTGCCTGGCGCCGAACGGCTCGCAACATGAGCAGCACTCCGGCTCCGACGATCAACGCGAGCAGGATGGCGACGAGGGTGACCGTCTTGCGCAGACCGTTGACGCGACCGAGCACGCTCCGCCGGGGCACCTCGGCGAGCAAGGTCCACCCGAGCGGATGGATCGGCACCGACGCCGCGATGGTCGCCCCGGTCGACGCGTGTCGGACCGAGACGACGGAGCGCCCGCGCAACGCCGCCGCGATCTGCGGATCGCGCCGCAACGATGACGTTGTGCGTACGGACGATCCCGGTGTCGCGACCTCGACGCCCGTTTGGTCGGTCACGGTGATCGAGACGCCTTGCGCTCCGGAGAAGTGATCGACGTAGTCCTGCAGGGTGTCGAGTCGGTAGGCGACGACGAGGATGCCGACCCGCGACGACGTGCCCGGCGCGAAGATCGGCGCCGCGGCCGCGACGACGAGCGGATGCCCGGTCGCGGCCGTCCGGTAGACGCTCGAGACGTAGGGCGCGTTGGTTGCGGTGACGCCGCGGTACCAGTCGCGATACGAGAAGTCCTTCCCGAGAATCGACGGCGTCTCGGGCAGGATGTCGAGGAGCACGCCGGCGTCGTTGCTCACGAACGCGAGCGCGATGTTCGATCGAGTGCGGCGCAGCTCGTCGAGGTCGGCGTGCAGACCCGCGCGCGCGATCGATCCACTCCGACCGTCGCCGACTTCGGCCACGAGTTGCGGTCGGCGCGCGTACGACTGCACCAGTTCCGACAGGCCGCCGAGCTCGTCGTTCACCGCGACCGCGCTCGCCTGTGCCGACGCCGCGACCTCGCGCTTCGCCTCGCCTTGCACCGCGTTGCTCGACACCGTGACCGCCGAGTACGCCAGGACCGCGAGCGCAGCGAGCGCGATCACCGCGACGAACGCCGTCGTCGCGATCAGATGCGATCCGCTCCGTGCCCGTCGATGGCCCACGCGCTTCCCGTCCCGCTGCCTCGCTCGCCGCGCGGTGAGCGCGGTCGAGTCTCTCGACTCATCGGCATCCGCGGTTGCCGACTGTCCGCTACGACTGAGCAACAAACACAACGGACGGCGGCCGCGGGGTCCGACTACCGAAGGAGCAGACACACCAGAGCGCCGTCCGCAGTCGAGAGGGCGAACGCCTGGTCCTGGCAGAATCGCAACCCTTGGACTTCGCGACGATGATGGCGCTCGAACCTCACGGCCCCGACACGTTCGTCGGTACCGGACCGGAGTACCCGTGGGGCGGCCTCTACGGCGGACAGATCGTGGCGCAAGCGCTGCGCGCGGCCGGGCACAGTGTCGACGCGCGCTTCCTGCCGCATTCGCTCCACGCGTATTTCATCCGCGCCGGCAATGCCACCGAGCCGATTCGGTTCGAGGTCGACCGCGACCGCGACGGCCGTTCGTTCTGCACCCGGCGGGTCGTCGTACGCCAGTCGACCGGCGTCATCCTCAACATGGCCGCGTCGTTCCACATCGTCGAGCAGGCACCCTTCGCGCAAGCCATCGCGATGCCGGACGTGGATACTCCGGAGACGCTCGCGAGTCCCAGCTGGAGCGAGTTGTTCGAGCGGCGCTTCGTCACGACGACCGGCAGTCCGACCGGGCGGGCGACTGCGTGGCTCCGCCTCCACGACTCGGTCGCCGACGATCCGATCCTGCACGCGTGCGGATTGGCGTACGTATCCGATGACCTGCCGACCGACGCGGTGTTCACGGTGCACCCGGATATGCCGAGCGGCTTCCCGCACGAAGTCGCGAACCCGCACGAGATGCTCAGCTCCGCGAGCCTCGACCACTCGATCTGGTTCCACGGCCTCGCCGATCCGTCGAAATGGCAACTGCACGACTTCACGTCGCACGGCGTCGGCGGTTCGCGAGGACTGGCGAGCGGCCAGGTGTATACCGAGTCGGGCCGGCACATCGCGACGATCAGCCAAGAGGTGCTGCTTCGCAAGCGCCGGACGGGCCTCGATTCGAACCCGACTCGCTAACTTGTGACGAGCGTGACCACCACGCCCGTCCTCGGGACCCGGACTACAAGAAGGTCGCGGGACGACGGAGCGACTCGGAGAGCATCAACCGGCATCGCGACGACGACCTCTACCTCCGGCGCGCACATAGTGTCGGCGCCTAGCGACAGTTGTACGACTACCTCGCCTACGCGCGCACCGCGAACGCACTCGCGTTATTCAGGTACCGGAAGGGCCATGCGGCGCGGCTCGCCGACGCCGCATGAACTGCCTCCCATAACGAGCGCCGAGCGGGCATCATGCGCTGGTGGGAATGAGCAGATCCTTACGGGCAATCGCGTGCGCTGGCGCACTGATCGCTGCGGCTCCCGGCTGCTCACATGTGCGCGATGCCGCGGCGTCTCGCACCAGCACTACGAGCGCCCCTCGCAGCCGGCTTCTTGTCTCGTGTACCCGTCCCACCCGGATCGGCGGCGACGGTGGCGCCTCGAACGAGATTCATCCTGCGCGCTCGGACGGCGATATCTGGGGGCTGCTTCAGGGTCCACTACCGCCTCGGGTCGGCGAGCAGCTCAAGATCGTGTGGCGTGTGACCGGCAGCGGACCTCTGCGAGTGTCGTTCACCGCGCCGGACGGCCGACAGCGCCCGTTGATCTTTGGCCCCGAAGCTCATCTCGCCAGCAGCTACCACCGTCCCGGCGATGAATGGGGCACCGGCTTCGAGTTCGACGCCAGCGGCTGTTGGCACATCCACCTTGCGAGGCGTGATGCGTCAGGCGACGTCTGGTTCACCGTCTGATCTCCGCCCATAACTGCCGCTCGGCCGCTCGGCGCTCGCCGGTAAGGGTCCCGTCGGGTCCGCGTTCCACTTCACGGAGCTGCTCGACTGAGCCGCGCTCGCCGAACGAGCGTCAGGCAGGCCATTCTGAAGGTGTGATCGCCTCGATTTTCAGTCGCGCAGATGGCGAACCGTGCCCGGGATGCGGAGTGCCGATGCACTTCGCCCGGCTCTTCGGTCCGCCCGCACGCGTCGACGACAGGCCGCGGCATCGACGGCCCATCGCCGTGTACAGGTGCGACGAGCACGGTGATTACCGACCGGGTGCGGACGGCGCACTCATTTGGCTGGGACCCGCTCCGGCCAAGTAGCGCGGCGAACGCGGCCCGTCCGCAGCGCCCATAACTGCCCGATCTGCTCCCCTGAGCTGGACCGCCGCGCTCCCTTCGAGCCGAAGAGCCTGCCCGGTAGGTTTGTCAACAGGTTTGTCACCGAGTTTGTCACATCCGCCCGCCCTCGTAGCTCAGGGGATAGAGCATCGGTTTCCTAAACCGTGTGTCGCAGGTTCGAATCCTGCCGAGGGCACAAATCGACAGCGAACGTGATCGGCGAAGGCACCGCGACGATCAGGTGCCGAGGGCCCGATGACACTCGGCTTCGACCGCGGTCGCCGCGTCGTCGAGCTGCGAGATGTTCGTCGTCGAGTCGCTCACGCTGAGCCCGTCGATGAGCTCGGCGAGGTGCGTGCCCGCCGCTTGTCGGCGGGCCTTCGACATCGCGGCCGTCGTCGCCGGGCCACTCGACTGAGACGCGAGCAAGGTCTTGCACGCGGTCGCCTCCTGCGCGTACGCGTTGGGCTTCGCGTGCGCGTCGGACTTCGCTTGCGCGTGCGTACCGGAGCTCGAACAGCCCGCGACCGTCAGGCCGGCGACAGCGATCAGCCCGAAAATGCGGAGTTTCATCGTGGCGTCCCTCTCGTCCGTCAACCCGCGCCGCAACTCTGAGGCACTCGAGCGGCCGGGCCAATAGGTCGATCGGCTCGTCTTGCGAGGGACAACCGGCGGCGACGGGACCGCTACGGCGGCGAGGTACGCCGCCACAGCCACTCGACGGTCGCGTCGACGAGCAGCAGGAACAGCGCGATCCACATCGGCACGCGCGCCCACGAGAAGATCGACGGCCAGTGCGTGCCGGTGGCGTAGTGCTCGATCGCCTGCGCGCCCGCCATGTACAGCGCGATGAACGCGACGATCGCGACCGGCGCGTAGCGGACGACGAGCCGCGCGCGACGATCGCGAATCGAGGCATACGTCAGCGCGCCGACCAGCAGTCCGACCCACGGATGCACGACGACGCCGGCGAGCACCGCGAGGACGACGACCGCACCGACGGACAACCGCGTATCGCTCGTCAACGCGGGCTCGAGCAGCGGCGGGCGCACGGTGATCGACGCATCTTCGCTCGGCACCGGCGCGACCGCGGCAACCCGTCGGCGCGCGGTGAGCAACGACCACCCGAGGATCACGAGACACGCGATGCCGCCGACGAGCGACAGCCACAGCGCGATCCACACGTACCGCTGCGGAGTCCACACCACCGACACGGTCACCGCGTGCCCGACGGTGCTCGCCGGCAACAACCAACCGTTCGCGTAGCCGTCGACGAGTTGCGGCGGGCCGAGATCGTGGCCGGCGATCGTCGCATGCCACCCCGAGTTCAGGCTCTCGCCGAGCACGAGCCAACGGCGAGAGTCGGACGCGGGAACGAGCAGCTTCATCGACGTGCGCGTCTGATGCTGCACGGTCACCGGCGCGGTCACCGACCGATCGGGCGCCGTCATGATCGACGCCGCCGGCGCGGCCGAACCGCCGCCCGCCGACGCGAGCACCACGCGCGAAAGATCGAACGGCGTCGAGCTCGTGACGCCGTGGCGGTTGCGCAGCGACACCACTTGGTGCGATCCCGAGCCGAGCGCGACCGACTCGGCCGCCTCGGACGCCTCGGAGGAACCGCACGCCGAGACCGCGACCGGTCGTCCCTGGAGCGCGTCGACAGTGGAGCCGGTGACGCGAACCGAGACCTCGTGACCATCGATCGTGACGAGTCCCGACGTGCACGTTCCGGGAAGTTGTGCGGGCGCGGGTGCAAGGGAAACACCCGGAATCCCGAGCTCCGCGACGCCGGCCGGCAACAGGTGCACACCGTCGTTACTGCGCATCACGAACGGTTTTGCCCTCGTGATCGTGACGCTGAGCCGGCGCGTGTGCAGCGGCGCGAACGACACCGATTCCGAGTCGACACCGCTCGTCGCCACAAGGGGCGCCGACGGGAGCTTCACCACTCGCGTGCCGTCGTCGCCGGTGATGCGCAACTGCGTCGGCAACGAATGCCGGCCGTCGGCGCGCAGCTTCAGATCGAGATGATCGATCGTGCGCGCCGTAGGCAGCGCGACGCTCATCCGTGCGCCGTCGACGTGGTCGACGGGCGTGTTCCACGCAGTCGTGGCGTCGCCGTCGAGCGCGTTGAACGCGCGGCCGGCCGGGCTCGCGAGCTCTCCGAAGCCCGTCACCGTGACCCCGCCGTGCGCGGCATCCGGCCGTCCGAGCATCGCGTCGATCGCGCCGTCGGTGGCGGCGTCCGACAGAACCGCGCTCCCCGAGACGGAGAACGTGCGCGCGGTCGGCAGCGTGAACGTGCGGCGCACCGCGAGCTGATCCATCGTCGACTCAGCCGACATCACGACGACGAGCGGGTGCTGTGAAGACGACGTGCCGAGCGCGGCGAGCAGATCGGTCGGCAGTCGCATCGACTCGACGGCACGCACGAGCCGAGCCTCCCCCGGCCCGTTGTCACCCATCCGCACCTCGGAGATGCCGACCGGATTGAACGCGGCGAGGCCGTGGCCCTTGTGCACGCGGTCGACGTCGATCTCGAGCTTCGAGAACTGGCGCGTCGGGAACTGTGCGCGCTCCCCTGACAGCTGCTGCGCCGACGGGTCGAGTTTCACGCGCACCGGGTGCGCGCCGTCGAAGCGGAGCGTCACCGCGCCGATGTACGACGCGCCCGCGGTGAGTGCGATGTCGACGTGGTCCGTCGTGATCGGCTTGTCGAGCGTGATGACGAGCTTCTGCTTGCGTGCGTTCGACGGCACCCACGCGGTCGACGGATCGCCGTCGAACGCGTTGGCGGGTCGGCGCGACGGCGTGTAGCCGAAGATCGAGCCGTAGCTCGTCGCCTCGACCGAGCGGACGCCGGGGATCTCGGCGACCGTGCGCGACGCGTCGGTCTCGCCGGGGAACACCTCGATGCGCTGATCGCTCGGATCGGTCACGAGCGGCTTCTCGCCGGCGGTCTCGGTCAGGCCGTACACGTCGGTGAGCCCGCCTCGTTGCGCGCGCCGACGGTTCGAGTCGGTGAGCACGAGCACCGCGTTCTGGGGCAGCGCGCGCAACGCGCTCGGCTGCTTCGCGTAGGACGCGGAGTAGAGGATCGGTCGCGCAGCGTCGAGGAGTCCCGCGGACGCGAGATCGACGAGTCCTTCACCATCCCCCGCGACGACGACCGGCGCGTCGGCGCCCTGTACGCGCACGATCGGTTGCGGGTTCTCGACCGGGAAGATCGCGACCGGCGGTGGCGTGTCGTTCGACGACGGGACCGCGGTGAAGTCGGGCAGCGCGGGCGCGATGTGGCGGCCCTTGGGTTTCGTGCCGTAGTGCTGCGGTGTCGCCAGACCCGACGGTTGCGGGGCGGTGAAGAGTCGCCACGCGACATCGGCGGGCACGAGGTTGAACGCGTCGGTTTGCAGGTCGTTGCGCAACAACACGTCGCCGACCGCCATCAGGCGCGCGATCGGCGCGACCGCGTTCGCGTCGAGCGTGCCGTCCTGCAGGCGCCCGTCGAGTGCCTGCAGGAGCTCCGCGCCCGCGACCGAACCCATCGGCACGAGCTCGCGCGCGTCGAAGGGACGGTCGATGAGTCCCGGCTCGATGGGGTCGATCGTGTTGCCCCAGGTGTACGCGGCCTCGCCGGAGCCGGGCATGGAGAGCACACGCGTGTCCTGCGGACCCGCGTTCGCGGCCTTCAGCGCGCTGCGCCAGTATGCGGGCACCGCGCCGCGCTCGTAGTTCGGCGTGTAGTAGGTGCCCTTCCAGCTGCCGACCGCGTTCACGAGGCACAGCGCGCCCACGACGAAGGCGACACCGACGCCGAGACCGGGACGGCTCGTGGTGCGCATGCGTACGACGAATGCGTTGATGCCCGCGGCGAGCAGCGCCGCGAAGCCGAGTGCCACGAGCGGCGTCGCGCGCGAGGTGCTCCGCAGCGCGAGCCCGAGCGTCGACGACGTCGCGAACGACTTGAACGCGCCGCCCACGATCGACGGGTGGCTGTACGGCGCCGCGCCGACGGCGATCGCGACACCGAGCACGATGAGGATCACGCAATAGAGCCGGTAGCGCCAGCGCACGATCGCCGACGCGAGCATCGCGAGCGTGGGGATCAACAGGCTCGCGAGCAGGATCACCGGGTCGCGCGTGAAGTCGAGCAGCCCGCGGTCCCACCAGTTCACCGGGTTGCGGCCGTAGAACAGCCAGTACCCGAGCCCCCGCACGATCTCGAAGGGGTACGCGGTCGCGGAGACGTCGGTGATCTTCTCCGTGAAGCGCAGCACGTCGAGCCCGTAACGCGATTCGACGAACAAACCTGAGAGCCACCACAGCGAGGTGATCGTCGTGAGCAACGCGGTCCGCCACAGCGCCGACCACAGCCGGCGGCGGTCGGTCTCGCGCGTGACCGCGACCGCGAAGATCGCGTACACGAACGGTCCGATGAGCGCGTACAGCAGCGCGGTCGCGTTGACGCCGCCGACGAGCTGCACCGTCAGCGCGATCAACGCCGGATAACGCCAGCCGCGCGTTCTCAACGCGAGCGCGGTGAAGGCGATCAGCCACGGCAGCGCCGCCCACGGACCGAGCAGCACGCTCAACCGGTCCGAGTACTCGAGGACGTAGGGCGTGAACGCGTAGGCGAGCATCGCGACGGGCAGGCCGGGTCCGGCGACGCCGAGCGTCTTCAGCAGGTACCGCATGCCCATGCCCGCGGCGAAGAGCAAGGTGCCGAGCCAGAGCCGTTGCGCGACCCATGAGGGCATTCTCAGGATCTGCTCGAGGACCCAGAAGAACGGCCCCATGGGGAACAGGTAGCCGACGTTCTGGTGGGTGACCGTGCCCAGTCCGACGTGCGGATCCCACATCGACGGCGCCGCCGCGAGCATGCGCGACGGATCGAGATACAGGTACGACTTCGTGTCCGACGCGACCTTGCCGGGATCGGTCAGCAGGAGCGGCACGTACGCGACGACGGCGAACAACCACCATCGAGCCCCACCAGTGCCGGACGGCTCGCGAGCAACGTCGCGGACGCGGGGGGCACCGCGAGCGAGCGTCTCACGAGCTCCCGCTCGGCCGCCCGCCATACGCGCAGACCGTACCGTTCGCCCCGTCTTGCGCGCCAACGCGCACGTCGATGACACTGCCTCGGTGGAGGGGCGGGAACAAGCGCTCGCGCCGCGCAGCGGCGCAGTCCTCCGCGCGGGACTCGGCGCGGGCATCGTCGCGGCTGCGATCGGCGCGGTCTTCGCGTGGCTCGGCGTCGTCAACGGCGACGAGGGCTGGTATGCGCTCGGCGCGCGCTTCGTCAGCCAGGGCCGGCTCCCCTACCGCGACTTCGCGTTCACGCAGGGTCCCGCGTACCTCTACGTGCTCGCGCCCTTCGTGCGGCTGCTACCGGACGTCTACACCGCGCGGGCGGTGTCGGTCGTGTGCACGGCGGTGTCGATCGGGCTCCTGATCGCGGCGGCGCGCCGCATCGGCGGGAAGTGGACGGCACTCGTCTCGTGCGCAGCCCTCCTGGCGACGGTCCCGTCGCTGCCGTACTGGCTGTCGATCACGAAGACCTATTCGCTCGCGTGCCTCTTCCTGTCGGCCGTGTTCTTCACGCTCACGTCGAACACGTCGCCGGGCGTGCGCTATCCGGTCGCGGCCGCGCTCGCGGTCGGATTCGCCGAGACCCGGTCGACGGGCTTCGCGCTCGCGGTGGTGCTGGTCCTGGCCCTGCTCGTGCTCTCGCCGGACGAGCGGACACGCGTCCGGGTCGTTCTCGCCAGCGCGGCCGCGATCTTCCCGGTCGTGGTGCTCGTGCTGCTCGAGTGGAGCCGGTCGTCGTGGGGCCTGCTCGCCTATCACCACCTCGGTTCGCACGGCAGCGCGGGCATCGGCCGCTACTGGTCGCGGAGCTACGCGATGGCGCACTCGTGGCCGGGACCCTTCCTGCTCGGCGCGCTCGCGCTCGTCGCCGTGCTCGTGAACGCCGACATCCGAGCGACGCTGCGCCGCCGCCTGGATCTCGTGGCGCTCGTCGTCGGCGTCGTGCTCTTCGTCTTCCTGCACGAGACTGCCGCGCAGTTCTTCTCCGAGGAGTACTTCGCACCGGTCGCCGCGCCGGTGATCGTGATGTCGACGATCGTGCTCATGCGCGCGGCATCAAGGGTGCCGCGACCGACGAGCGGGGTCTTCGCACGGCTCGCGTCGGGCGCGCTCGCGGTCGGCATCGTCATCTCCGCGATCACCGGCGGGCATCAGTACTATCTCGGTGCGCCGGGGTGGGGCGGCAGTCCCGCCGGTCTGAACGAAGTCGTGCGCTGCGTGCAGGAATTCTCGAAGCCTCACGACACGGTCTTCGCGCTCTCGCTCGAAGAGGTCGTGTTGCAGGCGCACCGTCGCCCGGTGCCCAACGTCACGCTCGGCCCGTTCTCCTACGAGGACGTCTCCACGCAGCGCGCCCGGCAGCTGAAGATCATCAACGACGTCGAGCTCGCGACCACGTTCAAGAACCGGCCACCGCGCGTCGCGGTGTTGACCGTCGACGACATCTTCGAGACGCATCGTGCGGGCTACTTCTCGAAGAAGAAGGTCGAGAACAACGCCTGGTACTTCCTCTTCCAGCGGTACAAGCCGGTCTGCAAGGCCACGCTCATCCGCCACGTGTTCAAGAACGTCAAGGAATCCGTCACCGTCTACGCCCTTCCACCTGACAAGTGAACGACCTGACGGAGACGAATTGGTTCGCGCGGCCGTCGCGCCGTTTGCGCGATCTCGTAGGCCGCGATCGGCAGCTCGCGATCGCGATGTTCGTCCTGCTCGTCGTGCCGTTCGTCGTCGCGGTCGTCCGCTCCTACCACGACCACTGGATCCCCAGCGGCGACGAGGCGAACATCGCGACGCGTGCGCTCGACGTGTTCAGCCGGCATCCGCCGCTCACCGGCCTGCCGTCGACATCCGGGCTCTACGGAGACCTGATCTCGACGAACCACCCGGGTCCGATGGAGTTCTACCTCCTCGCGATCCCGTTGCGACTGCTCGGCATGACGTGGGGGCCGCTGCTCACCGCCGCCGCGATCAACGCGGCGGGCGTGCTCATCGCCGCGTGGGTGTTCTTCCGCCGCCTCGGCCTCAACGCAATGTTGTGGGCCGGCGTGTTGCTCCTCGCGGTCATGTTCTCGGGCGGCACTGCGGTGCTCGTCGACACGCTGAGCTCGAACATGACCATGTACTCGCTGTTGTGTACGGCCGTGCTCGTGTGGGCGGTGATCGACGGCGACTTCCGGCTCCTGCCGCTGACCGCGTTCGTGGCGAGCTACGCCGCGCAACAACATCTTGCGAACGCGCTGCTCGTCTTCGTACTCGTTGCCGTCATGCTGATCGCGATCGTCGTGCAGCTCGCTGCAGCCCGACGCAAGCACGTGTCCGCGCCGCGCGGAACGCTGCGACCATGGTTGCTCGTCTCGACCGCGATCTTCGCCGTGTGCTGGTCGCCCGTGCTCGTTCAACAGTTCACGGGTCACCCCGGCAACCTCACCGCGATCGTCCGCTTCGCGCGCGACAACACGCGGCCGACGCTGGGCTTCTCGGCCGGCCTGCACCAGGTCGTGCACGCGATCGCGCCGAACGGCGTGCTGACGCGAACCGACACAACCGGGAACTTCTTCATCTTCTCCGCCGGTGCGCTGCGCACGGTCCTCGCGATCGCGGTCGTCGTCGTGCTGGGTGCGATCCTCGTGGGCCAGCGGCGCCGTTCCCCCGCGCTGGCGCGACTGGCGGGGGTCGCGCTGGTGCTGCTCGTCGCCGGCGCCGTCAACGGCAGCAACGTGCCGCGCAGCTTCGAGTCGAGCCGCGTCAACCTCTACCGCTGGACGTGGACCGCAGCCCTGCTCACCTGGGCTGCGATCGGCATCGCCGTCGCGCCGCTGCTCCGACGCGCGCTCGAGCGCGCGCCGAGCGCTCGAACCTGGCGCGTCGTTGCTCCGGCGCTCCTCGTCGTGTCCGCGCTGATCGCCGGTTCCGTCGTCGTCGTCAACGACAAGGACGATCACAACCGAGAGGTCAAGGAGTTCGCGATCGAGCGCCGTCTCGACCGCGCGGTGCTCTCGCACATCAACCGCAACGCTCCGGTGCTCGTGACCGAAGTCGGCACCGACGCCACCCTCTCGCTCGCGCCGCAGCTCATCTTCCGCCTCGTGCAAGCCGGCGTACGCGTCGAGGTGCCCCAAAGCGATGCCGACACCATCTACGGCAAGCAGCGGAGCTACCACTGGACCAAGAAGATCCAGACGATCCAGGTCTCGAGCGAGCTCGCGCGCACCCCGACGGGCCCCGGCGCGCTCTTGCTGTGGGAACCGTACGGACCCGGTCGGACCGCGGAGTTCAACGATCTCGTGGCGCGTCGCACGAAGCTCCTCGACGAGCTCGCGAGCGAGGTGAAGGGCAAGGAGATCGTCCTCGCGCCCGGTGCGATCGAACGAATCGACCGCGCCTATCCCGCGCTCGAAGCGCTCGCGCTCACCCGCGCGCTCGGCCGCATGCAGACCGACCCCGTCGCCGCGCTCGCGTCACCAACGGTGCAGAAGCTGCTGCGGCAAGGCGTTGTGCAGTCGCCCACGCTCGACCAGGGCAAGCTGCTCCAGCTCGCGTTGATCCCGCCGTACAGCCGCCGCGGCACCTACGGCAACGATCAGGTCGATGTACATCTGCTCGACGCGTTCTACTCGGCGTATTGCAACAAGGTCACGTGCTTCCCGCTCTCGTCGTGAGCTAGGTACCACGGACCTGCCCGAGCAGCCACCGCGCGACGAACTCGCCTCCCGGGCCTTCGTAATGGAAACCGTCGGGCCGGAGCACCAACCCGTTGCGCTTCGTCACGCAGTGTCCGCTCGGGCACACGAACGCCGCGAGATCGACGAGGCGAGCCGTCGACCGCGCCACGGCCGCGCGCTTCGCGCGGTTCTGGCAATCGTCGGCGCGGTCATCGCCGTGTCCGGCGATACCCGAGTACGCCGACGTGGTCACGACGACCGTTGCACCCGTCGCGCCGAGCTTCGCGATCTCGGCGCGCAGGTCGCGTTCGTACAGCGCGTCGTAGGTCGCCGAGCACGGCGCAATCGGCTTGCCGCGATAGGTGCCCCCGCCACGGGGCGGGTCATCGTCGAGCCAGAACACGATCGACGGGTGGAAGGCCCTCACGACATCGGACTCCCACGCGGGCGCACACGGCTCCCGCGACAGGGACGCACCATCGGCGAGCGCGATTCGCTGTCCGACGATCTGAGGGGGAAACGTGCACGCGGTGACCGCGGCGTCGAGAACTGCGACCGACGGAATCGCCTTGAACGAGCTGCCGATGTAGTACGCGAGTGAGTTCCCCACGAGGAGCACCCGCGTCGATCCGGTGGGCGCGGTCTCGGCGGCGGAGCGTGCGGCCGTGATCCGTGCCGCGGCCCCCTTCTCGACCGCGGCGGCAGTCGGCGCGGGAGGCGTGTACGGCGTGTCGCCGTGCCACATGTACCAGCCACCCACAGCGAAGAACGCCACGAGCGCGGTCGTCGCGACCCACACCTTCATCGCGCCGCGTCCGGAGTCAACGGAGGTGCTTCAGCAGCCAGGCGCCGATGAGCCGTCCGCCGGGCCCGGCGTAGTGGATGCCGTCCGAGCGGAGGAACACGCCGTCCTGCTTCGTGCGGCACTTGCCGTGCGGGCAGACGTACGAGAACAGATCGACGAGCTTGGTGCCGGTGGCGGACGCGACCTGGCGCCGCAGCCGGTTCTGGCAGTCGGCCGCGGCGTCGTTGTCGGCGTTCCGGAACCGCGGGTACGCCGACGTCGTGAGCACGACATGCGCGCCGTGCGAGCCCAGCACGCCGACGACGCGCGTGAGCTCGCGCCGGAACTCGTCCGCGTACCGCGCGCCGCACGTCGAGATCCAGTGCCCGTGCTGCATCAGGTCGTCGGCCGGGCTGCTCGTGAGCCACACCACGACGTCGGGATCGAACGCCTCCAGTGCCGGGAGCTCCCACGCCGGATCGCACGGCGCGGTCGGTTCGACGACGGTCGAGCCGTCGGTACGTCGCGACCGATTCTCCGTCACGCCCGGCAGCGAGTTACAGCCTGCATATCCCGCGTTGTACACGGCGACGGGCGGCGTGGTCCGCATGCTCTGGAGCGTCTGCGCGAGGAGATCGGCGACCGAGTCGCCCGCGATCATCACGCGGGGCTCGTCCGCCGACGCAAGCGCTCGTGCGCGGTGCGCGGCGAGCAGCTCGAGCTGCGCCGACTTGCCCGTGATCGCGCCGCTCCCGCTCGCGCTCGCGCTGCTGCCGGTGCCGGCCGTCGTGACGAACAACGCGACCGCGAGCCCGAGCGCGATTGCCGGTGACAAGCGGCGCAGCTGGAGCGCGCTCACACGGCCACGACGAATCGGCTGCTCGATGTAGTGGTACGACACGAGCGCGGCGGCGAGCGCGACCGCGGTCTGCAATCCGAACAGCGGCCAACCGTGCAGGTGCGCGCGTTGCGCGTCGAGCGCGATGTCGATCGGCCAGTGGTACAGGTACAGCCCGTAGCTGATCAGACCGAGACCACACAGCGGACCGAACGACAGCGCCCGCGCGACGAGCATCCGGTCGGGATGCACCGCGGTCGCGATGATCGCCGTCGCCGCGAGGCCGCAGACGAGGAAGCCACCGCGATAGAGGTCGGCCGATTGCCCGTCGAGCCCCGTCCACGCGACCGCGAGCACCGCGACACCGACGAGACCGACGGCTTCGAGTGCGATCCGATCATTGCGGCGCGTCGGCGGTCCGTACGCAGCGAGTGCCGCCGCGAGCGCGGCACCGAACAGGATCGCGGCCGCGCGCGTGTCGGTCCCGAAATAGACGCGGTTCGTGTGCGCCGGGTTGTACAAGGCGATCATCAACCCGCTCGAGATGCTCGCCATCGCCAGCGAGGTGACCAGCACCGCCTTCGGCGTCGCACGCTTGAACCGCGTGAGCAGCACGACGAACAGCAGCGGCCAGATCACGTAGAACTGCTCTTCGATCGCGAGGCTCCACGTGTGGTTCAGCGGCGACGGCGCGAGGAACAGAGTGAAGTAGCTGGTGTGCGAGAAGATCTCGTGCCAGTTCGCGAAGTAGAACAACGTCGCGAACGCGTCGCCACGGATTTGTGAGAGCTCACCGGGCTTGGCGAGCACCTGCGCGTAGATCGCGACGCCGACCATCAGCACCGCGAGCGCGGGCAGCAGTCGTCGCGCCCGCCGAGCCCAGAAGTTGCCCAGGCTCACGGCACCGCTGCGACTCGACTCCGCGAGCAACAGCGTCGTGATCAGGAACCCAGAGAGCGTGAAGAAGAAATCCACGCCGAGATAGCCGCCCCGCAAGTGGTCGCCATGGAAGAGCAGCACCCCCGCGACCGCCATCCCGCGCGCGCCGTCGAGCGCCGAGATGTGCGCGATTCTCGCGGCCCCGTCCCTGGCCCCCTCCACTCCGAAAGGGTATCCGCGCCCTCGAAAACGGCACCATCGCGCGCGCCCGGGCAGGATCTGCGGGCGTTACGGCGAGCGCACCTGCGAGTAGAGCCAGCGCGCGACGAGATCCGCCCCTGCACCCTCGTAGTGCAGACCGTCGGACCGCAGGGTGACACCGTCGATCTTCGACCGGCACTCGCCCTTGGGGCAGACGTATGAGAACAGGTCGACGAGTTGCGAACCCGTCGCCGCCGCGACGCTCCGCCGCATCGCGTTCTCGCAGTCGTCCTGTGCAGGATCGTTCGCGGCGCCGTCGCGGCGTGAGTACGCCGACGTCGTGATCACGACCTTGGCGCCGAACCGGCCCAGCTGCGCGATCTCGCGCCGGAGGTCGCGCTCGTACACCTCGTCGAACAGAGGTGAGCAGCCGGTCATCGTCTGCCCGCGGTACTTACCGCCGATCGCGCCGCGCGTGCTCGCGATCCAGTAGACGACGGTCGGACGGAAGGCCGCGACCGCGCGCGCTTCCCATGCCGGATGGCACGGGGCGAGGTCGACGATGCCGCCGTTCACCTCGGCCGGCGGCCGCAGGATCTCGGGCGGAAAGATGCATCCGAGCACGGAGCCGTTGAACACGACCGGCTTCGGCGTCGCCTGCAGATCGACGAAGCCGCGCGCGAGCAGGAACGCGACCGAGTTCCCGACGACCATGACGCGCGGCGCGTCGGCTGTCGCTCGTTGGCGCGCCACGAGCGCGCTCTCGACCATGAGGTTCGCCGAGCTCGGCGTGTTCGGCGCCGCCACCGCCGGCGCCGAGCTCGCTCCGCTCGTCGTGGCAAAGAGCGCGAGCGCGAGCGCGACCGCGACCACGGGCGTGAGCCGGCGGAGCTGCACGGTGTTCACGCGCCCGCGCCGGATCGGCTGCTCGATGTAGCGGTACGACAACACCGCGGCGGCGAGCGCGACGGCGGTCTGCAATCCGAACAGCGGCCATCCGTTCAGATGGGCGCGTTGCGCGTCGAGCGCGACGTCGATCGGCCAGTGGTACAGGTACACGCCGTAGCTGATGAGGCCGAGCCCGCAGAGTGGACCGAACGAGAGCGCGCGGGCGACGAGCATCCGGTCGGGATGCACCGCCGTCGCGATGATCGCCGTGGCCGCGAGGCCGCACACGAGGAACCCACCGCGATAGAGCGTCGACGACTGCCCGTCGAGTCGCGTCCACGCGATCGCGAGCACCGCGAGCCCCGCGAGGCCCGAGATCTCGAGTGCGATCCGATCGCTGCGCCTCGTCGGCGGTCCGTACGCCGCGAGCGCCGCCGCGAGCGCGGCACCGAACAGGATCGCGGCCGCGCGCGTGTCGGTCCCGAAGTACACGCGGTTGTTGTGCGCGGGGTCGTAGAGCACCACCATCAACACGCTCGAGACGGTCGCGAGGCCGAGCGACGTCGCCAGCACCGCCTTCGGCGTCGCGCGCTTGAACCGCGTGAGCAGCACGACGAACAGCAGCGGCCAGATCACGTAGAACTGCTCTTCGATCGCGAGGCTCCACGTGTGGTTCAGGGGCGACGGCGCGCTGAACAACGCGAAGTAGCTCGTGTGCGAGAAGATCTCGTGCCAGTTCGCCGCGTAGAGCAAAGTCGCGAACGCGTCGCCGCGGATCTGTGAGAGCTCACCGGGCTTGGCGAGCACCTGGGCGTAGACGACGACGCCGACCATCAGCACCGCGAGCGCGGGCAGCAGTCGTCGCGCCCGCCGGGCCCAGAAGTTGCCCAGGCTCACGGCGCCGCTGCGACTCGACTCCGCGAGCAACAGCGTCGTGATCAGGAACCCAGAGAGCGTGAAGAAGAAGTCGACCCCGAGGTAGCCGCCCCGCAAGTGGTTGCCGTGGAAGAGCAGCACCCCCGCGACCGCGAGGCCGCGAGCGCCGTCGAGCGCGGAGATGTGGGCGATCTTGGCGCCCCCGCGCTCGATCCTTTCACCGCCTCGCTCGGCCCCCTCCACTCCGAAAGGTTATCCGGCACCCCGAAACGTCCACCATCGCCCGCGGCCGAGACGACGCCGGTGCCGGGCCGGCTACGCGGCGGGTGCGGGCACCGCGACGACGGGCCGGACCGCGTGGTGCAAGAGGTCGTGGCGCGTGCTGCCGAACACCAACTCGGTGAGCGTGCCGCGCGCCGTCATGCCGACCACGATGAGCGAAGCGTCCTCGGCGCGCGCGACCTTCATGAGCTCGTCCGCGACTCGACCTTCGGTCACGCGCGCTCGGTACGGCACCCCCGCCTCCCGCAGCGGCGCGGTCCACTCCCCCGCGAGCCGGCGCTTCGCCTCGGCGCGCATCGGGTCGGTGTTGATCTGCGCGGCTGCGAGCTCCCACGCACGCGCGGCCGACGAGACGTACACGAGGACGAGCTCGGCGCCGACGAGTTGCGCCTGGCACTTCGCCCATTCGAGCGCGGCCAGGGCCGCCGGTGAGTTGTCGAACCCGACGACGATCCTCTCGGCCATATCGGGCCGCGTACCCGATTCGGCGGCGTCGCAATCGGCGCGCGCCGGCCGAAGCGAGTACGCGATCGGCCGTCAGCTCGTCTTCGTCGCGTACCAGTCGAACACGCCGCTCGTCGGCTGGAAGTAGTGCCCGGGCGTGCCCGCGCCGTTGAAGCCGCTCGTCGTGCGCGTGCCGATCATGACGACGCCCGCGTCCTCACCACTCGAGATGCCGAGCGCGACGTGCTTGCCCATCTGCACCCAATTGCCGGTGTCGGCGAGGTTCACGAGCGAGAAGCGACCCGAACGCGACGAGAACCGGTCGTGGCTGAGCACGAGCGTGTCGGAGAACGTCGGACCCTGCGGGAACTGCACGCCGTACGTGCCCGACGCGTTACCCGGCGGCTGCTGCTCCTGCGCCGCGAGCTGGTTCCGCTCACTCGCGACGCGCTTCGCCGCGCTCGCGGTCGAGCCGTCGCGCGTCGCCGACCACGTGATCTGGCCCCAACCCGGGATGTCGACCCAACCGGCGATGCCGTGCGGCGTGACGTGGCCGACGAGCACGACGCCCGCGTGCCCTTGTTCCGACGACGCGATCATCATCGCGATCGAGTGGCCCTGCGTGATCCAGTTGCCGTAGTCACCGATGTCGGTGAACTCGAACGTCCCGGAGTTGGCGGCCTCGGGACCTTGCGTGATCACGAGGTGGCTGTTGATCCGCGCCGCGGGCACCGTCGCCTCGTAGCTTCCGGCCGCGCTGAGGTGCGCGCCGGCCGGTGTGGCATGCGCCGGTCGCGTCGCGACGCGCGCACCTGCGGGAACCGCACCCGCACCCCACACTGCGGCGGCGAGTGTGACCGCCCCGAACGCGCTCACCGCGCGCGAAGTCATGCGTCGCATGTTCCCATCCTCCTTGATGCAACCCCCGACGGGCCTCCGGCGGCGCAGGCTAGCGGCGGGCGTTTCGCACGGGAAATGCGCCTATGAACCGAGACCGTGCCCGCGGTACAAGTCGCGCAGCAGCGCGATCTCGGCGCCGTGGTGCACCACCTCGCGTTGCGCGTGCAGGGCGAGCGCGAGGTAGGTCTTGTCTGCGTCACCGCGCCACTGCGGACCGAGCAGCTCGTACAGGCCGTCGGGCGCCCGCGTCTCGAGCCCCGCGACGAACACCTGCCACGCCTGCCTCAGGAGATCCCGAGCGCGTGACGTCTCGAGCACCCACGCGGTCGCGTGCAGCCCGGTTCCGGTCCGGTCGAACGCGCGCGCCGAGTACGAGTCGAGGCAGTCGACCGCGATGTGCCACAGCCTCCACGCGATCGTCGTGACCGGTGCCGGATCGGGATCGTCGGGCCCGTCGAGCCAGTCGGCGGTCACGGAGCCGTTGGGGCTCGCGCGCACCGACCAGCAATCCGCGACCGGTTCCCAGAGCGCCTCGGTGTCGGTCAGGCCCGCGAGCCGCGCGTCGAGCTGCGTCCACGTCTGCTCGAGGGAGTCCGACAACGCGCGCCAGGTCTCGTCGGCATCACTCCCAGCCGCGCGCACTACGAGCGTCTCATTGCAGATGCGGTGTGACGCAGACGCCGACGATGAGGCCGTTCGGGTCGAGCACACGCGCGATCGTCTGACCCCACGGCTCGGTGCGCGTCTCGTGCACGAGCTCGTAGCCCGCGGCCTGGAGCTCGGCTGCGGCGGCGGGCACGTCGTCGACCTCGAACTCGACCGACGCCTGCGGCACGGGCACGTCGGCGGGCCACTCGGCGGTGCCGTAGCACGCCTTCGCGGCTTCGGTGAGCGGCCACAGCCCGAAGTGCTTCACACCGTCGAGCTTCTCGGTGAAGGAGTAGTCGTCGGCCTCGCCTTCGAACGTGAGGCCGATCGTGTCGCGGTAGAGCGCACGGGTCGCCGGGACATCACGGACGATGGGCGCGAAGCTGGCAACGAAACGGACGTTCATGACGGCACCTTTCAGTCAGGCGTTCCTGCCGCCATCATCCGCGCGCGACCGTCAACCCGTCTTGTACGAATCGGACATCGCGCTCGGAGTGCGCGCCGGCGAGATCCGCGGGCGTCCGGTCCGCCAGCGCGCGGCACTCACGCGCGAGGTGGGCCTGGTCGGCATAGCCGACGGAATGCGCGAGATCGGCGAGGCTGAGCGCGTCGCGGCGCGACGCGAGCGCAAGGAAGCGACGGAAACGCACGATGCGGGCCAGCACCTTCGGCCCGTAGCCCACGGCCCCGAGCACGCGTCGGTGCAGCGTGCGCTCGCTGACACCGAGTCGATCGGCGAGCGCGTCGACGTGGGTCGACGGCACACGCGCGATCGCGCGCACGGCCCCGGTCGCGAGCGCGTCGACGGGCTCGTACGCGTGCTCGAGCACCGCGCGCTCGAGCATCGAGGTCGCGGGCATCGAACCCGTCACGAGATCGTCGGTGAGTCGCCGCGCGCGTGATCCGTCCCACAACGCGTCGAGCGGGACGCGTTGATCGCGGATCTCACTCGCAGGAACGCCGAGGAACGCGGGCGACACACCGGGACGGAACCGCAACCCGCTGTGCGCGCGCCGAGCCTCGAGTGAGTCGAGCACGACCGGTCCGGTGTCGGGACCGGCGACGAAGAGCGACTCGCCGTCCCACACGATGTCGACACAGCCATCGGGCAGGATCACGTCGCGCTCGCTCTGCGATCCATCGCGCGACCACGTGCACACCACGACGGCGCGCAGCGCCGACGACGGCGCGTCCTCTCGGTATGCGGGCGTGCTCACGCCGGCGCCGTCAGAACGTCTGCGGGACGCCGGCGCGCGTCAGCGAATCGCCGAAGCGGTCGGGCAGCTGCACGTGCCAGTTCGCGGCCGCGAGGTCGGCGCGACTCATGACGACCGCGCCGACGGAACGGCCCTGCGACGAGAACCGGAACGTCCACGTCGAGCCCTCGTCGAAGACGGACCGCACGGTCGTGTGATTCTTCGCCGAAATGTTGCCGAGCAGCAGCGTCGCGCCGTGCGACCCACCCGAGACCGATGCCTCGAACGCGTAGGTGTTCGGGTTGTCGAACGTCACGCTCGATACGTAGGGACCGGTGCGCAGCGCGGACGCGAGCACGGCGACCGCAGCCACGGCGACGACGATCGCGATCGGGATCCAGAGATCGAACGGAAGCCGTCGACGCACGCGCCCTTCGGGCAGATACGGCTTGACCGGAGCACTCGGCATCGAGACGAGGCTACCCAAACGGCGCCGCTTCTCACCTCACGGCGCGCGCCGGCGTTGACCGGGCGTGACGCGGCGCGCGACTCTCGCCCGATGACGGACGATCGTGCGGATTCAGGTCTCAGCCGGCGCGAGCTGCTCGCGCGGGGTGCCGGGCTGGCGGGCGTGGCCGGTGTCGCATCGCTGCTCGGGACGACGGGCAGCTCGGCGGCCGACATGCTGCTGCCCCGGCGGACGGCGTTGCCGCAGCCCAAGAAGTCCGGTATCGAGCACGTCGTCGTGGTGATGATGGAGAACCGCTCCTTCGACCACTTCCTCGGATGGCTGCCCGGCGCGAACGGCACCCAAGCCGGGCTCTCGTTCGCGGATCCCGCAGGCAAGCGCCATCGCACCCAGCACCTCACGGAGTGGCAGGGCTGCGGCCACCCGGATCCCGACCACTCGTGGGACGGCGGCCGCACCCAGCTCAACGGCGGCGCGTGCGACGGATGGCTGCTCGGCGCCAACGACGAATACTCGATCGGCTACTACAAGGGCGCCGATCTCGATTTCTACCGTCATGCGGCGCCGTACTGGACCGTCTGCGACAAGTACTTCGCCGCGATCATGGCGTCGACGTACCCGAACCGCTTCTTCATGCACGCGGCGCAGACCGACCGACTCAACAACGGCGGTACGTACCCCACCACGCTGCCCACCATCTGGGACTCGCTGGCCGCCGCCGACGTGAGCGCCGCGTACTACTACACCGACCTCCCGTTCATCGCGCTGTGGGGGTCGAAGTACTCGGATATCACGCATCCGTACACGCAGTTCCAGGACGATTGCGCGAGCGGCAACCTTCCCGCGGTCTCGTTCGTCGATCCCAAGTTCCTCGACGAGGGTTCCGGCACCGCGGGCGACGACCACCCGCACTCCGACATCCGCGTCGGCCAGTACTGGCTGAACCAGGTCTACGACGCGATCACGAACAGCCCCGCCTGGGACAGCACCGTGCTCGTGATCAACTACGACGAGTGGGGCGGTTTCTTCGACCACGTGCGACCGCGCAAGGCCCCCGACGCCAATCCCGACGCGCGCCTGCGCGGCTTCCGCGTCCCCGCGTTCGTGATCTCGCCGTTCGCTCGTCGTCATCACGTCGCACACGATCTCTACGACCACACGTCGGTGCTCAAGATGATCGAGTGGCGCTGGGGTCTCGAGCCGCTGACCGTGCGCGACGCCGCGGCGAACAACATCGCCGAGGTCCTCGACTTCAAGAACCGAGACCTCCACGCGCCGAAGTGGAACGTGCCCGAGGTCGTCGGCGTCGCCTGCCCGGAGGAGAGTGCCGAGGCCGACTTCGAAGACTGGCTGATCCTGCGTGAGCACGCGGAGCGCAGCGGCTTCGATCTCCCCACGCACGCCTGATCCGACCCGATCGGAAGGCCCTCCGCCGCCATTAGGGTGGCCGCGCGCCGCGACGAAGCGACGACGCGACGGGAGGAGCGACGATGACGAGCACCGACCACGCGCTGCCGATCGGTTCCGACGAGGTCACCACCGGCGAGTGGATCGAGGTGCGCGCGCCGTACGACAACGAGCTGCTCGGCCGCGTCCCCGCGTGCGGCGCGCGCGAGGTCGACGCCGCGGTGGCCGCGGCGCGCTCGGTCTACCAGGCCGATCCCCTGCCCGCCTGGAAGCGCGCCGAGATCCTCGACACCGCGGCGCGCCTGATATCGGAACGGATCGAGCCGTTCGCGCGCATCATCGCGACCGAGTCGGCGAAACCGATCAAGACGGCGCGCGTCGAGGCGCAACGCGCGATCTCGACCTTCACGTTCGCGGCGGTCGCCGCACGCTCCCTCACCGGCGAGATGGTGCCGATGGACGCGAGCGCCGCGGGTGAGGGAAAGCTCGCGTTCACCCTGCGGGTCCCGATCGGCGTCGTCGGCGCGATCAGCCCGTTCAACTTCCCCTTCAACCTCGTCGCGCACAAGCTCGCGCCCGCGATCGCAGCCGGGTGCCCGGTCGTGTTGAAGCCGGCGAGCCAGACACCGCTGTCGGCGATCGCGCTCGCGCGGCTCCTCCTCGACGAGTGCGGACTGCCGCGCGGGCACCTCAACCTCGTCACCGGCAGCGGCGGCAGCGTCGGCAACGCGATCGTCGAGCACGACGACATCGCGATGATCACGTTCACGGGGTCACCCGACGTCGGCTGGGGCATCCGCGCCAAGGCCGCGCGCAAGAAGGTCGGGCTCGAGCTCGGCAACAACGCGCCGCTGATCCTCGAGCCCTCCGCCGACTTCGAGACCGCCGCGAAGAAGGTCTCGGTCGCGGGCTTCAGTCACGCGGGCCAGTCGTGCATCTCGACGCAGCGCATCTACGTGCACGAGTCGATCGGCGATCGTTTCCTCGACGCGCTCACCCCGTTGGTCGAGGCGCTGAACGTCGGTGACCCGCTCGACGAGGCGACCGACGTGTCGGCGTTGATCTCGGCGGGCGAGCGCGACCGCGTCGCGTCGTGGGTCGAGGAAGCGCTGAGCCAGGGCGCGCAGCTCGCGTGCGGCGGCAAGATCGGCGAGGACGGCGTGCTCCGGCCGACGGTCCTCACGCACGTGACGCCGGAGATGAAGGTGTGCGCGGGCGAGGTGTTCGGCCCGGTGGTCGGCGTCGCGACCTACACCGACTACGGCGAGGCCCTGCGCCTCGCGAACGACTCGCGCTACGGCCTCCAAGCCGCGGTCTTCACGCGCGAGCTCGACGCCGCGCTGCGTGCCGCGCGCACGCTCGACTACGGCGGCGTGCTCGTGAACGAGGTGCCGACGTTCCGCGCCGACCAGCAGCCGTACGGCGGCCTGCGCGACAGCGGGAACACACGCGAGGGCCCGCGATACGCGGTGGAGGAGATGACGGAGTCGCGCCTCGTCATCTTGAACCCGTGAGCGGCCAGGCGCAGACCGGAGGCGCGGTCAGCGCACGAATGATGGGGCGTCCATCGGATCGAGCGCCGGCGGTCGGAGCCGCATGAGCGCCGACGGCCGCCTCGACGGCAAGGTCGCGCTGATCACGGGCGGGGGTTCCGGCATCGGCCGGGCAACCTGCCGCCGGCTCGCGGACGCGGGCGCACGCGTCTTCGTCGTCGACCGCGACGAGGCATCGGCCCGCGCGGTCGCCGAGGAAGTCGGCGGTTCCTTCTTCGTCGCCGACATGGGCAACTCGACCGAGGTGAACGCCGCGTTCGGCGCGTGCGTCGAGACGTTCGATGTGGTCGACATCGCGTTCCTCAACGCGGGCATCTCGATCGGCGTCGCGGATCTCACCACGCTCGTCGACGACGATTACCACCGGCTCATGCGCGTGAACGTCGACGGTGTCGTCTTCGGGCTGCGCGCCGCGATCCGCGCGATGGAAGCGCGCGGCGGCGCGATCGTCGCGACGTCGTCGCTCGCGGGCATCATCCCGTTCCCTCCGGATCCCGTGTACGACGCGAGCAAGCACGCGGTCGTCGGCCTGGTCCGCTCCGCCGCGCCGACGCTCGTCGCGAAGAACATCACCGTGAACACGGTGAACCCCGGGATCGTCGACACGAACATCCTCACGCAGGCGGCGAAGGACGCGCTGCGTGGCGCGGGGTTCCCGATCATGGAGCCTTCGCAGATCGCGGACGCGGTGCACGGCCTCGTCACGTCGGGTGTCACCGGACAGTGCTGGGTATGCCAACCCGGACGCGAAGCGGTGCCCTATGCATTCCGCGACGTCCCGGGTCCGCGCGGCGGCGGCACCGAGGGGCGGCGGATGCCCGCCTTCGCAGCCGACGAGGAGTCCTGGGCCACGCGGTCGTAGCCGCTCCAGGGGCAGCTCGCGCGTCGGTCCCGCGTACGATGGTCAGGACCAGCCAAGGAGTTTGCCGGTGTCGGACACCGAAGCCACGTTCCCACCGAGCGCCGACGGCCACCGCGCCGAAGTGCCCGAGGTGCTCGACGCGCCGGGCGCCGACGACGACCAGGACGGCCTCGAGCAGGTCGCGCGCCCGACCAAGCTGATCCGTATCGCCGCGATGGTGCGGGCGCTGCTCGACGAGGCGCGGCGCGCGCCGCTCGACGACGCCGGCCGCCGCCTGCTGCGCGAGATCCACGAGCGTTCGGTGCGCGAGCTCGAGGGGATCCTCTCCGACGACCTCAAGGCCGAGCTCGAAGAGGTGTCGCTGCCGTTCACGAGCGAGACGCCGAGCGAGTCGGAGCTGCGCATCGCGCAGGCCCAGCTCGTCGGCTGGCTCGAAGGCTTGTTCCACGGCATCCAGGCGACGCTGTTCACGCAGCAGGCGCAGGCGCAGAGCCAGCTCGACGAGGTGCGCCAGCGGCGCGCGCTCGGCGAACGCACGCCCGGCGCGTACCTCTGATCGGGAACGCGCAGCGCGGATGAGCGTGCTCGAACCCGTCTCCGACTGGGAGCCCACGAGCTGGCGGGCACTGCCCGCGCTCCAGCAACCCGACTGGCCGGATCCCGCCGCGCTCGAGGCCGCGCTCGACGAGCTGCGGCGCCAGCCGCCACTCGTGTTCGCGGGTGAGGCGCGCACGTTGCGCGAGTCGCTGGCGCGCGTGTCGGCCGGCGAGGGCTTCCTCCTGCACGCGGGCGACTGCGCGGAGTCGTTCGCCGACTTCTCGGCCGACAACATCCGCGACAAGCTCAAGGTCATCCTCCAGATGTCGGTCGCGCTCACCTACAGCACGGGCGTGCCGACGACGAAGGTCGGACGCATCGCCGG
Organism: Acidimicrobiia bacterium; assembly: GCA_036271555.1. NCBI lineage: Bacteria > Bacillati > Actinomycetota > Acidimicrobiia > Acidimicrobiia bacterium. The sequence goes on along the minus strand of DATBAK010000008.1, from coordinate 18,340 downwards.
CCAGTTCGCGAAGCCGCGTTCGGAACCGACCGAGCAGCGCGACGGGCTCGAGCTGCCGTCGTTCCGTGGCGACATGGTGAACGACTTCGTGTTCGAGGCGTCGGCGCGCCGGCCCGATCCCCGGCGGCTCGTACAGGCGTACCACCAGTCGGCGTCGACGCTGAACCTCTTGCGCGCGTTCACGAAGGGCGGCTTCGCCGACATGTCGCGCGTGCACCAGTGGAACCTCGAGTTCGTGGCGACGAGCAAGGAAGGTCAGCGCTACGACCGGCTCGCCGCGGAGATCGACCGCGCCCTTCGGTTCATGGCCGCGTGCGGCATCGAGATCGAATCCGAGGCGCAGTTGCACGAGGTCGACTTCTACACGTCGCACGAGGCGCTGCTGCTCGGATACGAAGAGGCGCTCACCCGGCGCGACTCGATCACGGGCGACTGGTACGACTGCAGCGCGCACCTCGTCTGGCTCGGTGAGCGCACGCGCCAGCCGAACGGCGCGCACGTCCACTTCCTCGAAGGCGTGCAGAACCCGGTCGCGGTCAAGCTCGGACCGAAGACGACACCGGAAGAGGCCATCGAGCTCTGCCGCCGCCTCGATCCCCTTCGAGAGCCCGGTCGCCTGACGATTGTGAGTCGTATGGGTCGCGCGAACATCGAGTCGAGGTTGCCGCCCATCGTGCGCGCCGTCGAGCAGGCCGGCTACCCGGTCGTGTGGGCGTGTGACCCGATGCACGGCAACACGTTCGTGCACGAGAGCGGCTTCAAGACGCGCGACTTCGACGACGTGATGGCCGAGCTCGAGTCGTTCTTCGGCGTGTGCCGCGCCGCGAACGTGTGGCCGGGCGGCGTGCACGTCGAGCTCACCGGCGACGACGTGACCGAGTGCCTCGGAGGCGCGGAGGAGGTCCTCGGCACGCAGCTCGAGCGCCGCTACGAGACGATCTGCGATCCGCGCCTCAACGCGCGCCAGGCGCTCGACCTCGCGTTCCGCGTCGCGGAGCTCGTGCGATGACAGATCAGGCGGAGACCGAAGGCGCGGTCAGCTCGAACGACCTCAAACCGTCGGGATCGAGCGCCGGAGGTCGGAGCCGCATGATCACCGACCTCGGCAGCAACGCCGGGATCGTCGAGGACATGTACCGCGAGTACGTCGAGCATCCGGAGTCGGTGTCGGCGGCGTGGCGCGAGTTCTTCGCGGACTACGTGCCACGCGAGGCGAGCGCGCCGACCGCGCCCGCGCCGGCGACGACTCGTTCCGCGCCGCCTTCAGCCGCGCCCGCACCTCCACCGGCCACGGCGGCCGCACCGCCCGCGCCCACACCGACGTCGGCACCGAGTCCGTCGAGCACCCCAGTCGCCGCGGGCGCGCCCGTCGTGCTCGACGGCGAGACGCCCGCGATCCTGCGCGGCGCCGCGGCGCGCATCGTGTCGAACATGGAGGCGAGTCTCGGCGTGCCGACCGCGACGTCGGTGCGCACGGTGCCCGCCAAGTTGCTCGAGATCAACCGGCAGATCCTGAACAACCAGCTGGCGCGCAGCGGCGGCGGCAAGGTCTCGTTCACGCACATCATCGGGTTCGCGGTGCTGCGCGCGCTGCGCGACGTGCCCGCGATGAACTCGGGCTTCGGTGTCACCGACGGCAAGCCGTCGGTCGTGCGCCACCAGCACGTCAACCTCGGCATCGCGATCGACCTCTCGAAGTCCGACGGCACGCGCACGTTGCTCGTGCCGAACATCAAGGGCGCCGACACCCTCGACTTCTTCCAGTTCCACACGGCGTACGAAGACGTCCTCCGGCGTGTCCGCGACAACAAGATCACCGTCGACGACTTCGCGGGCACGACCGTCTCGATCACGAACCCCGGCGTCATCGGCACCGAGCACTCGGTGCCGCGGCTCATGCCCGGGCAGGGCCTCATCGTCGGCGTCGGCTCGATCGCGTACCCACCCGAGTACGAGGGCGCGGACCCGCACACGATCGCGCGCGTCGCCGTGAGCAAGGTCGTCACGCTCACGAGCACGTACGACCACCGCGTGATCCAGGGCGCGGAGAGCGGCGAGTTCCTCGCCGCGGTGCACGACTACCTGCTCGGCGAGCACGGCTTCTACGACGCGATGTTCCAGAGCTTCTCGATTCCTTACGAGCCTGCGCGCTGGAGTCGCGATCGCTCACCGCTCGACGACGAGCAGGGTTGGGCGGAGAAAGCACTGAAGGTCCAGCAGCTCATCAACATCTACCGCGTGCGCGGTCACCTCATCTCGAACCTCGACCCGCTCGGCCGCAAGGAGCCGAAGACGCACGAGGAGCTCGACCCGATGCACTGGGGTCTCACGATCTGGGACCTCGACCGCGAGTTCCCGACCGGCGGCCTCGCGGGCAAACGGACGATGCCGCTGCGCGACATCCTCGGTCTCCTGCGCGACGCGTACGCGCGCACCGTCGGCGTCGAGTACATGCACATCCAGGAGGTCGACCAGAAGAACTGGATCCAGGATCACGTCGAAGGCGTGCAGAACGACATCACGCGCGACGAGCGCGAGGCGATCCTCACCGCGCTGAACGCGGCGGAGGCGTTCGAGCGCTTCCTGCACACGAAGTACCTCGGGCAGAAGCGCTTCAGCCTCGAAGGCTCCGAGACGCTCATCCCGATGCTCGACTTCCTGCTCGACTCCGCCGTCGACGACGGGATGCAGGAGGCCGTGATCGGCATGTCGCACCGCGGTCGGCTGAACGTCCTCACGAACATCGTCGGCAAGGCGTACGCGCAGGTCTTCCGCGAGTTCGAGGGCGAGCTCGACCCGAACGTGCCCGGCGGCAGCGGCGACGTGAAGTACCACCTCGGCGCGACCGGCAAGTACGAGGGGCGCGACGGTGGTTCGATCGCGGTCACCCTCGCGGCGAACCCGAGCCACCTCGAAGCCGTCGACCCCGTCGTCGAGGGGATCGTGCGCGCGAAGCAGGACCGGCTCGGCGACCAGGACCGCCGGCTCGTATTGCCGGTGCTCATCCACGGCGACGCCGCGTTCGCGGGCCAGGGCGTCGTCGCGGAGACGCTCAACCTCTCCGAGCTCCCCGGCTACGACGTCGGCGGCACGGTGCACATCGTCGTCAACAACCAGCTCGGCTTCACCACCGCGCCCGACTTCGCGCGTTCGACCGTCTACGCGACCGACATCGCCAAGGCGGTGCAGGCACCGATCTTCCACGTCAACGGCGACGACCCCGAAGCCGCGTGCCGCGTGATCGAGCTCGCGTACGCGTTCCGGCAGGCGTTCGCCAAGGACGTCGTCGTCGATCTCGTCTGCTACCGCCGCTACGGCCACAACGAGGGCGACGAACCCGCGTTCACGCAGCCGCGGATGTACGAGCTCATCGAGAACCGCCGGTCGGTGCGCAAGATCTACACCGAGACGCTCGTGAACCGCGGCGACCTCACGCTGCCCGAGTGCGAGCGGACGCTCGAGGACTACCGCGCGCGCCTCGAAGCCGCGTTCGAGAGCACGCACGACTCGAAGCCGCCGTCGGCACCGGTGTTCGACACCGGGTCACCCCGCCCCGCAACGCCCGAGCCTGCGGTCGCGACCGCGGTGGCGCTCGAGCGCCTGCGACCGATCGTCGCCGCGCTGTCGACGTTCCCCGAGTCGTTCACACCGCACCCCAAGCTCGCACGGCTGTTCGCGCAGCAGACGAAGGGCTTCGACGACGGCCACGTCGACTGGGCGCTCGGCGAAGCGCTCGCCTTCGGCACGTTGCTCGAGTCGGGAACGCCGGTGCGCGTCGCGGGTCAGGACACGCGGCGCGGCACGTTCAGCCAGCGTCACGCGGTGCTCGTCGACTTCAACGACGAGCACGAATACACGCCGCTCGCGCACATCGCGTCCGCCGACGGCGAGGGTCCCGAAGCGCCGTACATGATCTACGACTCGGTGCTGTCGGAGTTCGCCGCGCTCGGGTTCGAGTACGGCTACTCCGTTGCCGCACCCGACACGCTCGTGTGCTGGGAAGCGCAGTTCGGTGACTTCGCGAACGGCGGCCAGACGATCATCGACCAGTTCATCGTCGCGGCCCACGACAAGTGGGGTCAGCAGAGCGGGCTCGTACTGCTCCTCCCCCACGGGTTCGAGGGCCAGGGCCCCGAGCACTCGAGCGCGCGCCTCGAACGGTTCCTCACCCTGTGCGCCGAGGACAACCTGCGCGTCGTGTATCCGACGACCGCCGCGCAGTACTTCCACGTGCTGCGGCGCCAGGTGCTCGCGCCGCGGCGCCGGCCGCTCGTCGTGCTGACGCCGAAGCGCTACCTGCGGATGCCCGCGACGCGTTCGCCGGTCGCCGAGCTCACCGACGGCTCGTTCCACGAGACCCTCGTCGACGACGGCGGCGCCGACGCCGCTTCGGTCACGCGCATCGTCGCGTGTACCGGCAAGATCGGGCACGAGCTGATCGCGAAGCGCGACGAGCTCGGCGCGACCGCCGCGGTGGTGCGGGTCGAGCAGCTGTATCCCGTCGCCGACCGCGACTTCGCCGAGATCGTGGCCCGCTACGGCTCGCTGCGCGAGATCGTATGGGTCCAGGAAGAGCCCGAGAACATGGGCGCGCGCATCTTCGCGTTGCCGCTGCTCAAGGAGCTCGCCGGCGACGGCATCCGCATCAGCTGGGTCGCCCGCAAGGCGAGCGCGAGCCCCGCGAGCGGGAGCTCCAAGGTTCACGACGTCGAGCAACAGCACATCCTCGAAGCCGCCTTCGCACCGCTCGAGTCGCCCGCGACGTTCTAGACGCTGCCGCGCGTCCGGCCGCGAGCCGGGCACGAGCACGCAAGCGGCCGCACTTTGCGACGTTGAGTGCCCTCGAGGGATATCGGATGTCGCAAGGTGCGCCGCGCCGAGAGCGGGAGCGACTCGCTCACGCGCCGGCGGCCCGCAACACGTTGTCGACGACGGCGTCGAGGAAGGCGTCGTCGACGGGATCTCCGCTCACGAACAGGCGGTAGAAGACGGGCGCGGCGAGCAGGTCGGCCACGAGGTCGACGTCGACGTTCGCGGCGATCTCACCACTCGCGGCCGCGGCGCGGATCCGGTCGCGCGTGAACGCGCGTCGCTCGGCGACGAGTCGGTGAAACTCGTCGGCGAGCTCAGGATGCGACTGCGCATCGGCCACGAGCATGCGCGCCGCGCGTCCGTGCTCGCTTCCGAAGAGCGCATGCAGCTTGTCGAGCACCCCGCGCAGAATCGTGCGGAGGTCGTCGCTCGCCGGCGGTTGCCAGCTCTCCTCCACCAGCGCGGCCGCCGCCGCGAGCACGAGATCGGTCTTGCTGTCGTGGCGCCGATAGATCGTGGCCTTGCTCACACCCGCGCGGGCCGCGACCGCGTCGACCGAGAGCGCCTCGTAACCGCGTTCCGCGTACTCGTCGAGCGCGGCGCGCAGGATCGCCTCGTCGCACGCGGCGCTCCGAGGCCGCCCCGGGCTCACGGTTCCACCAGCGCCGGCGCGCCGATGACCGCCGCGACCTCGTCGGTCGTCGGACCGGCAGCCTCGACGTCGGCGACACGCGCCACCGCGCGCGCCGGCAGCCACTTCGCCGCGATGAACGCGCCGAGGAACGCGGCGACCGCACCGACCAGCACCGCGAGGTGCAGCCCGTCGACGAACGCGGCCTTCGCCTGCGCGGCGACGAGCACACCCGTGTGTCCGCCCGCGCGCTGCGCGACCTCGAGCGCGCCACCGAGCGAGCTGCGGATCTGCGCGGCCGCGGCGTGCGGGAGCCCCTGCCCTGCGATACGGCCCGCGACGCGGTCCTGGTACACGGACGACATCACACTGCCGATGATCGCGACACCGAGCGCGCCACCGACCTGTCGGGTCGTGTCGTTCACCGCGGAGCCGACCCCGGCCTTGCCGAGCGGCAGCGAGCCCATGATCGACTCGGTCGCGGGGGCCATCACAAGGCCCATGCCCGCGGCCATCAGCATCATCCGCCACATCACGTCGGTGACGTAGTGACCGTTCACCGGCAGGCTCATCATGAGCACGAGCGCCACACCGACGGTCGCGAGCCCCGTCGCGACCGTGACCTTCGTGCCGTAGCGATCGACGATGCGGGCGCTGCTCGCCGACGTCACCATCATCACAGCCGCCCACGGCAGCAGCGCAAGACCCGCGTTCAGGGGTGAGAAGTTGAGTGTGAACTGCAGGTACTCGGTGAGCAGGAACGTGGCGCCGAACATCGCGAAGAACACCAGCGTGATGCCCGAGCTGGCCGCGGTGAAGCGCGGGTTCTTGAAGAAGTTCGTGTCGAGCATCGGGTGGTCGACGTACGACTCCCACCAGGCGAAGGCGCCGAGGACGACCGCGGCCACGACGAACGCACCGACGATGCGCGGCGCGGTCCACCCGGACACCGGGCCGTCGATGATCGCGTAGAGCAGTGAGCACAAACCGACGATCGACAGCACCGCGCCGACGGGATCCTGACGCGGGTGCGAGGGGTCCTTCGAGGTCGGGATGAGGAACGCGCTGCACACGAGCGCGAACGCGACGATCGGCAGGTTCACCGTGAAGATCGAGCCCCAGTAGAAGTGCTCGAGCAGGAAGCCGCCGCTGATCGGTCCGAGCGCGGCCGCGACACCCGCGACCGATGCCCACAACCCGATCGCCTTGCCGCGCTCGTCGTCGGGGAAGAGGTTCGTGATGATCGACAGCGTCGCCGGCATGATGAACGCGCCGCCGACGCCCATGAGCGCGCGGGTGGAGATCAGCTGGGTCGGTGTCGACGCGAACGCGGACGCGAGCGAGCCGAGCCCGAAGATCGACAGGCCGACCTGCAGTCCGCCGCGGCGCCCGAAGCGGTCACCGAGGCTGCCCGCGGTCAGCAGCAGACCCGCGAACACGAGCGTGTACGAGTCGACCATCCACTGGAGCTGGCTGTTGCTCGCGTGCAGGTCGCGCACGAGGGTCGGCAGCGCGACGTTGAGGATCGAGTTGTCGACCACGATCACGAGCAGGCTGAGACACAGCACGCCGAGGATCAGCCAGCGGCGCTGGTAGGCCGCACTCTCCCGGTCGACCGTCACGTCCGTCATCGGTCCCCTCCGTCATCCCATAACGAGACACTGTCGTTTCGTTATTGGACGTTACCGAGGAGATTTCCGAAACGCAACCGACTCGTATCGAAATGAGTCGGGTGTCACACCCGGCGGGAGCCGACCGCCTCCGCCGGCGCCGACGGGGCGTCGACCGCGGGTGCACCGGCCGCCGATCGCCGGGCCCGCCAGCCCATGACGCCGATCGCGATGCCGAAGCAGATCGAGATCAGCGCGAGCACCCCGTGCACGACCTTGAAGCCGACGGATGTGTTCTGTCGGGTCTGGATCACGACGAAGCTGATCCACACGTAGATCGTCCAGACCGCGGCGGCGATGAGCAGGTTGCTCTGGCGGCGCGTCATGCGACCGAGCCTAACGACGCGGTACGAGTGGGCTCCGGTCGGGGGCCAGAACGGGCGGCTGGCTTCGCGGGCCGCCCGACCGCTCCCATCCCGCGTCAGGAGCGCGCGAGCGTCAGCGAGCGCGACCAGAAGACTCAGCGGATGAAGCCGCGATCGCGGCGAGGCACGCGTCGATCGTGGCCGGCGCCGCCGCGGTCATCGGCAGCCGCAGCGCGGGCGACGCGATCTTCCCCTGCGCGTGGAGCACGCCCTTCCACACCGCGGGATTCGGCTCGACGAACCCGGCCTGCACGACCGGAAGGAGCGCCTCCGCGTGCGCGCGCCCGTCGTCGAGCTTGCCCGCGAGCGCGCACTCGACCATCTCGACGAAGCGCGCGGTACACACGTGCGCGGGCGCGCTGATCCCGCCGTACGCGCCCATCAACACCATCGGGTACAGGATCGAGTCTTCGCCGCTGAGCACATGGAAACCGCGCGGCGCGTCACGGATCACCGTGAGCGTGTCGACGTCGAGCGCGCCGACCGACTGCTTGAGGCCGACGACGTTGTCCGTCGCGGCGAGCTCGAGCAACGCCGCGCTGCCGAGCGCGCGACCGGTGCGGTACGGGATGTTGTAGACGACGATCGGTACGGAGCTCGCGGCCGCGACCGCCTTGAAGTGCTCGACGATCCCGGCCTCCGACGGCCGCACGTAATACGGCACGACGACCAACGCGGCGGCGAGCGCCGGAGTGCCTGCGATCGCCTGCGTCGCACCGATCGTCGCCGCGGTGCTGTTCGTTCCGGTGCCGATGATGAGCGGCGCGCCGCGCTGCGAGCAGACGCGCGCGCACGTGTCGACGACGGCTTGCTTCTCCGCGGCGTCGAGTGCCGTCGGCTCACCGGTCGTGCCGAGCGCGACGATGCCGGTGACGCCCGCGTCGAGGTACTCGGTGCAGAGGCGCTCGATCGCGTCGATGTCGACGGAACCGTCGGCGGCGAAGGGTGTGATCAGCGGAATCCACACACCGCGGAGATCGAGATCACCGGCCACGAGGGCAGCGTACCCCCCTTGTAGTCTCGAAATCCGTGAGCGCATGGTTGCAAGTCGTGCTGACGCTGATCCTCGGCGTCGTGACCGGAATGCTCTCTGCGATGTTCGGCCTCGGCGGCGCGGTCGTGTCGACACCCGGCATCCGCGCGTTGGGTGCGACGCCTCTGCAAGGAGTCGGCTCGACACTGCCGTCGACGTTTCCGTCCGCGCTCATCGGAACGTGGCGCTACCAACGCGAAGGATTCGTGACGTGGCGCGCGGTCGCGTGGATCTCGAGCTTCGGCGTGCCCGCGGCCGTCGTCGGCTCACTCGCGACGGGCGCGATCCCGGGCAAGGGTCACCTCCAGATGATCGCGACCGCGGCGCTCGTCGGGCTGACCGCGTACCGAATGTCGAAGGTCCCGGCGCCGAAGCCCGCGCCGGTCGGCGCGCCGGCGGTCGAGCCCCAAGCCGACGTGCTCGGAACGTGGGCGACATGGTGGAAGTACGCGCTCATCGGAACCGGCGCGGGAATGCTCTCCGGTCTGCTCGGCGTCGGCGGCGGAATCCTCATGGTCCCGGCGTTCCAGGGCTGGCTGCGCATGGGTTTGAAGGAGACGATCGCGACGTCGCTCGCGTGCGTCGGGCTCTTCGCGATCCCGGGCACGATCACGCACACGCTGAAGCACCACATCGACTGGACCTTCGCGGTGCCGCTCTGCATCGGCGTCATTCCCGGCGCGCGCATCGGCGCGCGCTTCGCGATCCAGGCGGCCGACCGCTCGCTGCGACGGATCACCGGCTTGGTGCTCGGCTCGATCTCGATCGTGTACGCGATCGTCGAGATCGTCGCGGTCGTCAAGTAACGGCAAGCGCTCGCGCGCGCGCGAACACCGCGTCGAGCATCTCGGGTGTCAGCCTGCCAGTGAAGGTGTTCTGCTGGCTCGGGTGGTAGCAGCCGATCACGACCAGCCCGTCGAGATCGACCTCGCGCGCGTGGCCGAACTTCGGCCGCGGCGACGGCAGCGCGTACCCCGCCGCGCGCAACGCGGTCCACAGCGCTTCGTACGCGAACGAACCGAGCGCGACGATCACGCGCAGGTGCGTGAGCAGCTGGAGCTCGCGCACGAGATACGGACGGCACTGGTCGCGCTCCGCGGGCGTCGGCTTGTTCGCGGGTGGCGCGCAGCGCACCGCGGCGGCGACGAACGCGTCGCGCAATCGCAGGCCGTCGTCGAGCGCGGTCGACGTCGGCTGGTTCGCGAACCCGATGCGATGCAGCGACGCGAACAGGAAGTCGCCCGAGCGATCGCCCGTGAACACGCGGCCCGTGCGGTTGCCCCCGTGCGCGGCCGGTGCCAGGCCCGCGATCAGCACTCGCGAGCGCGGGTCGCCGAATCCCGGCACGGGTCGACCCCAGTAGCGCTCGCCCCGGAACGACGCACGCGGCTCGGCCGCGACGGCTTCGCGCCACTCGACGAGTCGCGGGCACGCGCGGCACTCGCTGATCTCACGCGCCAGTGCGTCGAGATCACCGGCCGCCGACATCGAGCCGGATGCTACGAACGCACGGTCTCGCGAAGCGAGCCCGATACTCTGCCCGCCCGTGCGGGTTGCCCTTCTCGTGAACGCCACCGCGTCCAAGGTCACCGCGACCGATCGCGACGCGGTGCGCGCGGTGCTCGCGCGTGAGCACACGGTGGAGCTGCTGCCGACGCAGCGACCGCAGCACGCGACCACGCTCGCGCGCGAGGCCGCCGATCGCGGCTTCGACATCGTCGCGGTGCTCGCGGGCGACGGCACGCTCAACGAGGCCGCGAACGGTCTCGCGGGAACCGACGCCGCGCTCGCGCCGCTGCCCGGTGGCTCGACGAACGTGTACGCGCGCACGCTCGGCGTCTCGCTCACGCCGACGGTCGCGGCCGAGCGCCTGCTCGGGTCGCTGCGGCGCGGCTCGCGGCTGCGCATCGGGCTCGGCGTCGCCAACGACCGGCACTTCCTCTTCCACTGCGGCATCGGCTTCGACGCCGCGGTCATCAAACGGGTCGAGCGGCGGCGCCCGCTCAAGCGCTACTTCGCACACCCGCTCTACGTCGCCGCCGCGCTCGACACCTGGTTCCGTCACTACGACCGCCGGCGGCAGCGCTTCGACGTGCGCCTCCCCACCGGCGAGACCGTCACCGACGCGGGCTTCGCGATCGTCTCGAAGACGAGCCCGTACACCTATCTCGGTCGGCGCGGACTCGTGGTCGCACCGGAAGCCGGCCTCGACACACCGCTCTCGGTGAACGCCTTCCAGGCGATGGACCCCGTGACGCTGCTCGCTGGTGCGGGCTCGGCGATGCTCGGCGGCCACTACCTCGCGCGCCGGCCGGGCGTCGTGCACCGCTCGGGGCTCACGCAGCTCGAGATCACCGCGACCCGTCCGTTCCCCTGGCAGGTCGACGGCGACTACGTCGCGATCGCGACCCGGCTCGAGCTCGGCTACGCGCCCGACGTGCTCGAGCTCGTCCTTCCCTAGCCCAACACCGCAAGCGCGACGTCGGGCACGTTCGTGATGATCGCGTCGACACCGGCGGCCGCGAGCGCGCGCATCTCGTCGGGATCGTCCACCGTCCACACGTCGATGCGACGGCCGAGCGACACGGCTGCGCGCATCGTGGCCTCGGCCGCGGCGCCGCGCATCGTCTCGCGGTCGGGATGCACCCACGTGTGACCGCGCTCGACCGCGATGGGCAGCGACGTCGCCGTCGGCAAGCTCATCGTGAGCCACGCGGTCGTGATGCGAGGATCGAGCCCGTGCACGGCGTCGACGCAGTCGAGCTCGAACGACGACACGATCACGCGCTCGCGCAGGTCACGCGCGTCGACCAGCTCGACGACGCCGCGCGCGACGATGCGCTCGGGATCGGCGTCGGGTTCCGTTGGGAAACCCTTGATCTCCACGTTCACCACGAGCCCTTCGAGCGCGTCGAACGCCTCGGCGAGCGTCGGGACCGACGGCGCAGTCGCCCGCAGCTCGGCGAACGAGTGCTCGACGAGCACGCCCGCACCCGCGACCATCGGATCGTGGCTGACGACCAGCACGCCGTCGCGCGTGCGTCTCACGTCGAGCTCGACACCATCGGCGCCCAGCTCGCGCGCCCGTGTGAACGCGTCGACCGTGTTCTCCGCTGCCTGCCGTGAAGCCCCGCGGTGGCCGAGCACGAGCGGGCGACGGATCACGGGGGTCAGGCTACGCACACCGTGGGGACGACCGGCCCGCGAACCGGGAACCGGTTCCACCCCCGAGCGCAAACCAGCAGGTCAGAGGCCTTGCGGGAATGTCAAGGACCCTCATAGCCTGTGGGTAACTGCGGGGCAGTCGCCCGCCCCGCATACGTGAGAAGGCGCACAAGCCGGCGGGCTGTGCGACCGCGAGGGGGGAACACCGTGGCACTGACCTGGATCCGGACGCACGACTGGGACGAAGACGACTGGCGGGTCGACGCTTCGTGTCGCGACTCGAACCCCGATCTCTTCTTCCCGATCGGCACGACCGGCCTCGCCCTCGACCAGATCGACGCGGCGAAAGACGTCTGCCAGTCCTGCCCAGTGACCGAGCGCTGCCTCGAGTTCGCGCTCGCGACGAACCAGGAAGCGGGCGTCTGGGGTGCGACGACCGAGGAGGAGCGCCGCAAGCTCCGCAAGAGCTGGCTCGCCGACCAGAGACGAGTCGGCTGAACCGCGAGCTCGCTACCAGTCCTCGGCGTAGCCGAGGCGGGCGAGGAGCGTCGGGTACGCGGTCTTGAACTGCGTGACGTGCTCGGCGGTGAAATGGGTGCGCCAGTCGCCGGGCGTGCCCGAGCGGTAGTGGCTCTGCTCGTCGACGTCACCGCGCCGACGCCCACCGGCCTTCGCCGCGAACGAGTGCGCGCCGATGATCGAAGCGAGGCGCTCGCGCTTCAGGCGGCGGGTCGACGCAGCCAGGCCGAGCCGGCGCCGCACCTTCTGCGCGACGACGTGCAGGGCTGACGGGCCGTCGAGCGCGCGTCCGCCGCCCGGACCGAGGCCGATGAACTCGATGGCGCGCGTGAGACCCCCGACGTCGTCGGCGACGAGATCCTCGAATCGCAGCTCGAGGACGTCGGGGCGCGTGTAGTCCCACGCTTCCATCGACTCGAAGACGGGCGCGAGGAACTCGAGCTCGAACGCGAGACCTTCGTCGACGCCGATCTCACCGAGCCGTGTCCGTACCGGCGCGAGTTGCGGCCACACCTCGGTCGAGTGCGAGTGCCGGTGCGAGTAGTACGCGGAGACGCAGATGTCGCGTGGGTCGCGCACGACGTGAAAGCCGCGCAGCTGCCCCACCGCCGGGAGGAAGTGCGGGTGCGCGTTCGTGAACGACACGACGTCGATGCGCTCCCGTTCGGCCCAGGTCGCGACCGTGCCGTCGGCAAAGGGTCCGGCGTCCGCGGTGCTCCAGTTCGAGAGCCCCGACTCGTCGCAGACCTGCTCGACGACCTCGGCGATCCAGCGGCTGCCGCACTTGTGATGACCGAAGTAGGCCGCAACGGGCCGTCGCCCATGTGTCCCCCGCACGAAGAGATTCTTGACGTCGGGCGCCTCGACTAAACCACGTGCTTCAGCCCGCGGGAACGGCCGGGTCGCTGGGCGTCCCGCCCGACTCGGAGCCTGAGGCGTCAGGGACGGGTGAAGCTTGCGAGCCCGACCAGAAAGCGAGTCTCAGAGTTCGACGCGCGGCATCGCGATCGGCACCTGGACGTGCACGGTCGTGCCGTCGCCGTCGCGCATCTCGATCGCGCCGTCGAGCTCACCGGTCACGAGCGCGTGCACGATCGACAGGCCGAGGCCGCGTGAGCCGTCGAGCGAGAAGCCGGGCGGCAAGCCGACGCCGTCGTCGACGACGTCGACGAGCACGTGGTCCTCCGAGCGGGCGAGCCGCACGGTGACCTGACCTTCGTGCCGGTCGGGAAACGCGTGGTCGACCGCGTTCTGCATCAGCTCGTTGAGCACGACGGCGAGCGGCGTCGCGACCTCGCCGGGCAGGTCGCCCGCGTCACCCTCGACGTTGAAGTGGATCGTGCGGTCGGGCGACGCGACGCTCTCCTCGACGACGCGTACGAGCGGCCGGAGGATCTCGCCGACGTGCACGACGTCGCCGGCATCGCGCGACAGCGTCTCGTGCACGATCGCGATCGAACGGATGCGGCGCTCCGACTCCGCGAGCGCGCCGCGCGCCTCCGGTGATCCCAACCGGCGCGCCTGGAGCCGCAGCAGCGATGCGATCGTCTGGAGGTTGTTCTTCACGCGGTGGTGGATCTCGCGGATCGTCGCATCCTTCGAGAGGAGCATGCGATCACGCCGGCGCAGGTCGGTGACGTCGCGGATCATCATGATGGCGCCGATCGGACGACCCGATTCGAGCATCGGCAGCACGCGCAGCAGCACCGACACGTCGCCGCGTTCGAGCTCCTCGGTCACGGGCAGGCTCGCGTTCAACGCCGCGTGCGGCGCGGCGTCGTCGAAGCCGACCTCGCGCAGCAGCTGACCGTTCGCGTACGCGTGGATGCCCATCCGGTGCATCGAGCTGACCGCGTTCGGACTCGCGAACTTCACGCGCGTCTCGTCGTCGATGATGATCACGCCGTCACCGACGCGCGGCGACGTCTCGAGCTCGATCTCCTCGCGCGCGAACGGGAACGAACCCTGCGAGATCATGCGGGCGAAACGCTCGAAGGTCTCCTGGTACGTGCGCTCGAGCTCGCCCGGTCGCCGCGACGACGTCATCGAGAGATCGCGCGTGACGAGCGCGACGATCTCCTCGTCGCAGCGCACCGGGATGCATTGCACGCGCACACGCTCTTTCGTGCCGATCGCGGGCGTGTCGTTCTCGACGATCTCGCCGGTGCGCAGCGAGCGCATGAGCAACGGGCGCTCGACCTCGTCGACGATCGTGCCGACCATGTCGGTCGGGTAGATCGTCTGACCGGTCGTCGGCCGTACCTGCGCGAGCACGACGAAACGGTGCCCGGCTTCCTCCGCGATCGGCGCGAGCAGCAACAGATCCGAGAACGAGAGGTCGGCGAGCGGCCGCCATGTGCCCGCGAGCCGCAGCACGTGGTCGAGCTGCTTGGCGTTCAGCTCGGTTCGGCTCAGCGCGATCGGCAGCAGGGTCACGCGTCGTCTCCGAACAGTGCGCGACCGATGCGCGCGAGCCCGGAAAGGTCGGTGATCTCGTCGTCGAACGACGGCACGCGTGCGACGACCTCCGGCCGACCCGTGAGCTCGACGCGCAGCTCCGCTTCGCGCTTTGCGACGAGCGAGAAGTTCTGGAACGAGCTGCCGACCGTACGCAGGACGCGCGCCGTACGCGCCTCGTCGGCGACGACCGGATGCTCGTCGCCGATCGCGCGTGCGAGGTCGGCCGCGACCGCGGGCGCGTCGTCGGTGAAGCGGGCGGCCGTGCGCGCGCCCTCGGAGGAGAGCAGCGAATCGGGAAGCGTGCGATTCAGCACGAGCGCGCCGAGGTGGAACTTGCCCGCGTCGAGCAGGTCTCGGAAGTGCTCGGCTTCGTGCAGCGGTGCCGCTTCGAGCGTCGTCACGACTGCGAACGTCGTGCGCCGATCGTGCAGCAGCTTCTCGACCGCCCGCGCACGCTCACTGAACCCCGCGTACATCGACTGGAAGTTGAGGAAGAACTCGGCGATGTCCTCGAGGAACTTGCTGCCGAGGATGCGGTCGGCGACTTGATAGAACGGCCGGCTCGCGACGTTGATGACGCGGCTGCCGCGCTTGCCACCGACGCGATACGGCAACGTGAGCCAGCGCAGCAACCGACCACCGAAGAAGTCGGCCATCCGCTTCGGCGCTTCGAGGAAGTCGGCCGCGTTGCGCGTCGGCGGGGTGTCGATGACGATGAGGTCGTACTCGCCGCTCTGGTGCAGCTCGTAGAGCCGTTCCATCGCGATGTAGTCGTGGCTCTGCACGAAGCGCGCGGTGATGTTGTGGTACAGGCGGTTGTCGAGGATGCGGTACGCGGTCTCGTCGTCGGGCGCGTGGCGCAGCACGAGCTCGTCCCAGCTCTGCTTGGTGTCGAGCATCGCGGCCCACAGCTCGCCGCGCGCCTCGACCCCGGCGGCCTTCAAGACGTCGGCCGGAACACGGCGCGCGAGGTTGCCGACGCCGTCGAGACCCAACGCGGTCGCGAGCCGGCGCGCGGGATCGATCGTGAGCACGAGCACCTTGCCGCCGAGCCGGCACACCGCGCCGAGCGCGCACGCGGCCGCGACCGACGTCTTGCCCACGCCGCCCGAGCCGCAGAAGACGACGATCTCCTTCGCTGCGAGCAGCTGTTCGAGGCCGTTGCCCGACGACGCGCTCGACGCGCTCGCCGCGCTCGACGCGTTTGCGGTCGGGCTCACAGACCGAGCTCCTCGCCGAGAGCGTCGGCGACCATGCGCAGCACGCGCCGGCCGTGCACGCGCGCGAACAGGTACGGCACGTAGAGGAGCGGCAGGTCGACCGCCTCGTCGAGCTCCGCGAGGTGCGTCGCGCCGGTCCGCCGCAGCGACACCGCGAGGCGCGCGCCGTCGAGCACCTCCGTGGTGCCCGAACCTGCGACGCCCGCGAGCGCGCCGGACACCGCGGGCTCGCGCAGTGCCGCGAACGTCTCCTCGTCGGCGACCGTGAACAGCTCGGGCAGCACGCGGTTCACGATGACCGTGCCGAGCGGAACGGTCACCTCGGTGCGCAGCCGCCCGACGAGCTCGATCGTCTCCGCGACCGGCATCTCCTCAGGCGTCGTCACGACGTTCACCGCAGTGAGCGCGGGGTCGGAGAGGATCTCGACGAGCCAGTCGGTCTGCGATCGCACGGGACCGACGTCGACGAGCTCTTGGATCGCGGTGGGCGCGCCGAGTTGAGCGACGATGTGACCGCTCGCCGACGCGTCGACGACGACCATGTCGAAGTCGGCGCGACCCTCGATCGACTCGCGCGTCTCCCAGCAGATCTTGCCGATGGTCAGGATCTCCTTCACGCCCGGCGCCGCGGTTGCGACGAAGTCGAGCACGCGCGCGAGGGGGCCGAGGCGACCGAGCACCGGCACCTTCAGGTTGAGCCGCAGGTACTCCTGGAGCGACGCCTCGGTGTCCATCGACATCGCGAGCACGCCCGGATGCACCTGTACCGGCGAGAAGCCGACCGGCGCGTGCTCGAAGAGCGTCGCGAGATCGCCCTTCCCGTCGACGTCGACGAGCAGGACCCGCCGACCGCGGTCGGCCGCGAGCATGGCGGTCGCGGCCGCCATCGTGCTCTTCCCGACCCCGCCCTTCCCCGTGAAGAAGAGCAGCCGGCAGTCGAGCAGGTCAGGCGCCGGACCCACGGCGATCCGTCAGCGACCGAAGCCGATCTTCGGCGTCGAGTCGTCCGAGCCGATCTCCACGTACGCGATCTTGTCGGTCGGCACGCCGACGCGACGGCCCTTCGAGTCGGTCAGCCAGACGATCGGCTGCTTCGCCGAGACGGCGCCGTCGATCGTCGCGCGCACGTCTTCGGCTGCGCCGGGGAGCTCGAGGATCAGCTCTTTGGGCGTGTAGACCACGCCGATCTTGACGTCCATGCGCCGACCCTACCGGATGGGTCGCGGTGCCCTTGCCCCGGGCCGAACCGATGCGGCTCAGACGATCTTGAGCTCAGTGCGATACACGCGGTGCGGCGCGAGCTCGTGCGTGAGCGCGTGAGCGATCGATCGGAACACCTGCGCGGCTTCGTCGTCGGGATCGGCCACGACGATCGGCCGACCGGAGTCGCCGCCCTCGCGCAGCTCGGGCACGAGCGGCACCTGACCGATGAGCGGCACTCCGAGATCCTCGGCGAGCTCGTGACCGCCGCCCTCGCCGAAGAGCCGGTACTCCTTGCCGTCGTCGCCGCGGAACCACGACATGTTCTCGATGACGCCGATCACTTGCAGGTTCACGCGCTTCGCCATGTACGCGGCGCGCTGCGCGACGCGTTGCGCGGCGGGCTGCGGTGTCGTGACGATGAGCACTTCCGCGCGGGGCAGGAACTGTGCCATCGAGAGCGCGATGTCGCCGGTGCCGGGCGGCATGTCGACGATGAGGAAGTCGGGCTCGCCCCAGTGCACGTCGGTGAGGAACTGCTCGAGCGCCTTGTGGAGCATCGGCCCCCGCCACACGACAGGCTGGTCCTCGCGGGCGAAGAAGCCCATCGAGATGAGCGTGACGCCGTTGGCCTCGGGCGGCACGATGAGGTCGTCGATCACGACCGGCGGCCGGTCGATGCCGAGCATGCGCGGCATCGAGAATCCCCACACGTCGGCGTCGACCGCGGCGACCTTGTGGCCGGCCTGCGCGAGCGCGACCGCGAGGTTCGTGGTGACCGACGACTTGCCGACGCCGCCCTTGCCCGACGCGACCGCAATGATTCGGGTGCGGGAGTCGGTGAACGGGTTGACGCGACCGGGCTGACCGCCGTCGCCGGCGCCCGCGGTCGGACCTTCCGACCTCAGCCGCTGGGCGAGGGCCTGGCGCTCCTCGTCGGTCATGACCGTGAAATCGAGATCGACCGCGGCGACGCCGTCGAGCGCGACGACCGCGTTGCTCACCCGGCTGGTGATCTCGTTCCGGAGCGGACAGCCGGCGACCGTGAGCGCGACCGTGACCTGCACCCGATCACCCGAGAACGCAACGCCTCGGACCATGCCGAGATCGACGATCGAGCGGTGGATCTCGGGATCCTCGACCGGCCGCAGGGCCTCGACGACTTGGGCCTCGGTCGGCATCGGCGTCTCCGTATGGCCGGGGGATTTGCACTACGGACGTAGGTAGAATACCCGCATGCCCCCGGCGGTCCTCAGTCCGGACGA